>CAZJBU010000082.1:270-3416 GCA_964544525.1 uncultured archaeon | reverse complement strand
ACATTAATCTTTGCATAATTTCTTTAAGAGATCTAAAAGAAAGAGGATACGCAAGACTTAGCCCTACTAGTGAAATAGTTGAGCTATATATATTTAGTAAAGAAGAAAGAGAAAAAATTGCAAAAGATATAGATAAGGTAATTGAAGAACTTGAAAAAAGGAGAAAAGAAATAGAAAAAAAAGAGGAGAAAAAATATTCTAAACCAGAAAATAGAGAAATAGAATTTCAAGGAGAAGAATTGGAAAAAGAGATTGAAAAAGCAGAACAAACAGTTTCAGTTACAAAAAGTGAAGAGCCAGTAGATCTAAGAAAACTATGGGCTATGCATGAATCTGATTTAAAATGTCCTATCCACAATATTCCTCTTGAGTGGGACCCAAGAAAAAAGAAATACTGGTGTAGAAAATGCTTAAGGCATTATACATTAGACGAAATTAAAAAATTAAAGGAAAATTTAGAAGAAAAGAAAAGAGCGGAAGAGCAGGAATCATCTGAAAAATTTTGGGGTAGAGAACCAAGGACTGGAAGAGAAGTTGCAGAACAATATTTTCCTAATTGGGAAGAAGAAAAAAAAGCAGAACGAGTATATAGAAAAACAGAATATCCATCTGATAGTGATAAGGAAGCAAGAAGAATTATAGAAGAGGTAAATAAATGGAAGGAAGAGTATAAACCTTTGCCAAGATGGAAAAGATTTGTAGCAAAGTTTGCAGGTCCTGCAGATCGCTTAGGTGGTTTTTTATGGGAAACAAAAGGAAGATCTGGAAAAAGAGAAGGAAGAGCTGCTATTGGTATTGTAGGTATTCTTATTAGCATAATTATATACTTCGCCACAGCATCATTGTTCTTGTTCTTACCATTATTGGCAGTATCAATATATCTAATCGTCTCAGCAGGAAAAGATACAATACGTTTAATAGAGGATCACCCTATATTAATAGCCTCTTTGATTCTATCTACTTTGGCATTTATGTATTTATCATGGTGGGGACTATTAGCAGGTCCTGCCTTTCTTGCACTCTCAAAAACAATTCCTAAAGAAAAAGTAAGAAGCTCTATAGGAAAACTTGCCTTATATATAGTGCTTGTAATTTCATTTATTGTTTTCTTACCGCGTATATTGGCATATACAGCAATAGAAATAAATTGGATTTGGGTTGTTGCTGCAGGTTTGGTTAATGGTTTTATTTTAGGTATTACTTGGACTGCAATGGAAACTTCGAGTAAAGAGGAATTAGAGAGAAAATTACTAATAGAACAGTTGAAAAAATTAAAGATGGAAGAAGAGGAACTAAAAGAAAGAACAAAACTAGAAAAAATGGAAGAAAGAGGTGATGAAGGATGACCGCAGAAAACTTTTTGTCTGGGTTAATAGCAGGTATTTTGATAGCTTTAACTGCAGCTATATTTATCCAATACTTTGGTGTATCTGCATGGGATCCTCTCTTAGCATTTGCTATAATAAATATAGCTTTCCTTATCTTTGTGGGAATTCCGTTTAAGCTCTCTGGCACTACTGTATTTACTATAGCAATCTTATTCTTAGGATATTTAGCATATGGTCCCTACTCTGGATATTTACAACCTATCTTTTACAAGGCAGGAAAAACCTTTAATCAAATACCTGCAAATGTTGAAAAGACTGTGCATTGTTTAACCTTACTCTTTACAAATCCAATGGCTTATACTAAGGAATGCGTCACTACTAAGCCAAGAACAGCACCTAAGGAGAAGCCTGAATATGCCAACGCATTAGAAGCAACGAAATTCCAAATAATACCTAAAAAACTTTATCCAGGTAGTGCTGTATCTGTAGCAATGCAGTTGGAAAATAAAGGTGATTTCGATGCTAAGAATGTAAGTGTTAGACTATACTCAGGAAAATATACGAGATGCGATTTAAATGTATTGGATCTTACTAAAACTGAAGAATTTAATTTAGGTACTCTCAAGAAAGGAAGTGTAAAGTTCATATCTAATGAAGGATTTGTAAATAATCCTTGGGGTGAAGATTTGAAAGGTAAAATAGTAAAGTATGATGAACTAAACTGCTCAACTAAGAAAGCATATAATGTCTCTATTAAATTGGAAAATATTTTTGTAGGTTATGAAAATTATACTGAATGTTCACTTAAGTGTAGTAATACTACACCTTCAGAAATCAGTTGTTTAGATTGGAAATGTACAAATACCTCTGTTGAGTGGGATTGTACAAAGAAAATGAAGTGTGATTATGTAAAACATAAGCTTACCACAACAGGTACTGTTGGATTCGAAGTAGAGTATAGATACAAAACCGAAAGTTTTACTCCTATAAAACTGATAAAAGAGATTAATTTCCAAAAAGAGGAATCTGCCCTAGGAGAAGTAGAAACCTCGTATGTAAAGTCTGCACCTGCAGCTATAATTCTAACCACAAGGAAAGCCTTAGTAAAGGAGAGTTTGGGTTTAGATAGAGCAACTGTGACAGTATCTTTAAAAAATAGAAAAGGAAACAGCAAAATTATATTTGAAAAAGGAGATAAAATTAAGATATATCTTTTAAAGGAAGAAAACAGCAAATATCTGGATCTTTCTTGTGGGAAAAAGAGCAAGATCTTAAATTGTACAGAAGATAATGACAAACTTATCCTAACATTTGAGAAGAAGAAAGAAATAAGCCCAAATGATCATATACCTGCTATCTATCAATTCAATATAAGCTTAAAGGAAGCATTTGACCAAAAGGAATTGAACTTAAATATAATCGCAGAGGCAGAATATAAAGTTATAACTACCTTTGAAGATATGATTACCGTGCAAAAGCCGTTTGATTAAATCTTTTTATGCAATTTATTCTACAACCACAGGCAATCTTTGGGAGAGGCCATATACCAGCTCAGAAATTTTGTCTATTCTTTCTTCAAGTTCAGTTAGTCTTTTCTCGATATTTTGAAGATTAGGTGCAGTTATATTCTCTACTTTACTCCTTATCTCTTCCGAGAATTTTACGAAATCTTCTTTGCTTACTAATTTGCTAAGATGCTCTGAGAATTTTTGTATTAGTTTAGTGATTTCTTTATCTAGCAAAATAGGAAGTTCTTCTTTTTTCAGTAATTCTATTCTATTTTCTAACTCCATAAGCTTTGAGCCATAAGATGTTAAT
>CAZJBU010000082.1:0-260 GCA_964544525.1 uncultured archaeon | reverse complement strand
TAGCTTGCTTTAATTCTTCTCTAACCTCCTGTTCAAATGATTTTTCAATTTTGTCAAATCTTTCTTTAATCTCCTTTGTAAAAGTTTGTTTTTCAGATTCTAACCTGTTTAAATCTTCCCTAAGCTTCTGAGATAACTTTGAAAAGATAGCTTCATCATTTTCTAGCCTCCTCTCCAGTCTACCGAGAACTTCTAACTCTTTTGGCAAATTTTCTTCAAATTCTTTCATCTTCTCCAAGCTTGCCAACACAGCTCTTCTA
>CAZJBU010000081.1:0-3439 GCA_964544525.1 uncultured archaeon | reverse complement strand
CGAAAAGGGAACAGGAGGAGCAATAGAACTAAAACAAAAATTACTTCAAGAAAATCCAAACAAGTATATAGATTTGGATCAATTTAGAGATCCTGCAAACATTTTTGCACACTACAATACTACAGGAAAAGAAATATATGAACAAACTAATGGAAAGGTAGATATGGTGGTAGTTGGTATAGGCACAGCAGGTACCGGAGTTGGAATATCTATGAGACTCAAACAATATAATAAAGATATAAAAATTGTTGGAGTAATGCCAAAGTTGGGGACAAGTATCCAGGGATTGAGAAATCCAAAAGAAGCAAATCCTACAAAGTTATTTAGAAAAGAAGCTTTTGATGAGATTATAGAAATAAGCGATGAGGAACTTCCTAAGACATATGAAATAGCTAGAGAAATTGCAAGAAAAGAAGGTTTACTTATAGGAATGAGCTCTTCCGCTATAATGTATGTAGCACTTAAAAAAGCAAAGGAATTGGGAAAAGGAAAAACTATTGTTGCGGTTTTGCCTGATAGTGGGATGAAATATTTATCAACAGAATTATTCAATTTTTAATTTTAATAGAAATTTAATTATGCCTCTAATGATTTTTAATACTCTTTCTGGTGAAAAAGAGGAATTTAAGCCTTTAGAAGATAACAAAGTTAAGATATATGTATGTGGAATTACTCCGTATGATTATAGTCATATAGGCCATGCAAGAAGTTGTGTTGCATTTGATGTTATAAGAAGATATTTGGAATATAAAGGTTATGAAGTAATTTTTGTTCAAAATTTTACGGATGTCGATGATAAAATAATAAAGAGAGCATTAGAAGAAGGCAAAAAGTTTTACGAAATCTCTGAATTTTTTATAAAAGCTTTTTTTGAGGATGTAATAGAACCTCTAAACATAAAAAAGGCAAATTTTTATCCAAAGGTAACGGAGCACATAGAAGATATTATAAAATTAATCCAAAGAATCATAGATAATGGATATGCTTATGTCCTTGAAAATGGTGATGTCTATTTCCATGTTCCTTCCTTTAAGGACTATGGAAAACTAAGTAAGCAAGATCTAGAAAAACTTGAAAGGCATAGAATAGAGCCAGATCCAAGAAAAAAAGATCCAAAAGATTTTGCTCTTTGGAAGGCTGCGAAGGAAGAAGATTATAAGGTAGGAAGTGTATTTGATTCTCCTTGGGGTAAGGGCAGGCCAGGATGGCACATAGAATGTTCAGCAATGAGCATGAAATATTTAGGGGAAACTTTAGACATACATGGTGGAGGAAAAGATTTAATATTCCCTCATCATGAAAATGAAATAGCTCAAAGCGAAGCTGCAACCGGCAAACCTTTTGTAAGATATTGGATGCATAACGAATTTGTTAATATAAGAGGAGAAAAAATGAGCAAAAGTTTAGGTAATATAATAGCTATGAGAGATTTAATTAAAAGGTATGATCCAAGCGTATTAAGATTCTTCCTTGCTTCTACACACTATAGATCCCCTATTGATTTCTCAGAGGAAAGAATAGAAGAAGCAGAGAGGATATACAAAAAACTAAAAAATTCTATTGAAATTTTGGATGCAGAGATTAATGCAACAGAGGAAGAATACGAAGAACCAGAGGAGAAGAAAAAAATAGAAAACTTTATTAAAAAATTTGAAGATGCTATGGATGACGATTTCGATACATCAAAAGCAACTCATGTTTTAATAGAATTTACAACTTATATAAACAAATATGTAAATGAAAAAGAGAGAAAGAGCAGGTTAACTATGGATAATATGCTTACAACATTTTTAAAGCTATGTTCAATTTTTGGAATATTTGAGGAATTTAGAAGAAGTGCAGAATTAACCGAGGAAGAGAAAAGAATGATAGAAGAAAGAGAAAAAGCAAGAAAAGATAAGAACTATGAACTTTCAGACAAAATAAGAGAAGAGTTGAAAGAAAGAGGTATTATTCTATACGATACTCCTAGAGGCATTAGATGGAGGAAGATATCTAACTAGTCATTATACAATTCCTGACGAATTTAAAATATTCCTTTTTGAATAATTATGGCAATAGATGTCGATAAAGTTGAGGGAGAGATAGATTACAACAAGGTTATTAAAGAATTTGGAGTTGAGAGCGTAGCTCCTTTAAAATCCAGACTTAAAAAGTTAGAGGAAATTTCTTTACTTTACAGAAGAGGAATTATATTTGCTCATAGAGATCTAAACAGGATATTGGATGCTATTGAAAAAAAAGAAAACTTTGCTGTTTTAACAGGTTTTAACCCTTCAGCCCCTTTACACTTTGGTAATAAGATGTTTATTGACCAAGCAATAGCCTTCCAAAAGCTAGGAGGAAAAGTATATATTCCTCTTTCCGATGACGAAACTTATGTTTTTGGAAAATCTGATAGCCTAAAGGAAGCTACGGAGAGAGCATACAATTTAATCCCAAAAATACTTGCATTAGGTTTAGATGAGAATAAAACAAAGATATTTATATCTTCAAGGTGTAAGTATGTTTATCCTTTAGCTATAGAACTATCAAGAAGAACAACTTTATCAACAATAAGGGCCATATTTGGGTTTAAGGATAGCGACAATCCAGGAAAATTCTTTTATGGTATAATACAAGCTGCGCATATCTTATTACCACAAATAGATGAACTTGAAGGAAGAATACCTACAATAGTGCCAATAGGTATCGATCAAGATCCTTACATAAGATTAGCAAGGGATTTAGCAGAAAAACTGAATTTCATAAAGCCCTCCTCAACCAACCATTTTTTCATGAGAGGATTAAGAGGAGGAAAAATGAGTGGATCCAAAAAGGAAAGTGCTATTTTTCTTGATGATGATCTAAGTGTAGTAAAAGAAAAGATAATGAATGCTTTAACAGGTGGAGCTCCTACAATAGAAGAACATAGAAAATTTGGAGGAAACCCAGAAAAATGTGTTGTCTTTGAATATTTTAAATTTCACTTAGTTGAGGATGATAAAGAATTAGAGAAAATATATTTGGAGTGCAAACATGGAGAAAGAGTTTGTGGTGATTGTAAAAAAGAATGCTTCGAAAAGTTGGCAAAGTTCTTGGAGAGCTATAAAGAAAAAGTAGAAAAAGCTAAAGATAGAGTTGAAAAAGTTTTACTTGAATAGATGTTAAACTTTTTTAAACAAAATTTCACTTTTTCTAACTTCTTTACCTACTTCTAAATTTTCTCCGAATTCTTTTATTTCAGATAGGTTTTTTAACCTTTGATTTAAAAGCAATCCTATCTTTTCTGCAGTCTCAGGCAAAACGAACTGAGAATAGCAAGCAATTAGATAGCAAGCTTCAGCACAATTAAATATAGCACTTTTTCTATTTTCTTCTTTTTTCCATGGTTCTTTCTTATTCAGATATGCGTTAGTTTCTTTTATCAAATCGAATATTCCTTTACATACTTCAACAA
>CAZJBU010000080.1:0-3451 GCA_964544525.1 uncultured archaeon | reverse complement strand
TAAGTAAACATCATACTATATGGTGGAATCAATTCAGAGATGGTTTGGATTATGCGATATATATAACTACTGCACCAGAGTGGGATGGTTCTTTGAGTGGAGCAAGATTGAGAGAAGCCGTTTCCTGGGGGAAAATAAAGGAAGAAGCTAAATTTGTTACAATACCAGGAGAAGTTACTGTAATATTTCCTTTTTTGATTAAGGCTGTTTTGGAAGATTTGGTATAAAAATTTTTTATTTCTAAATAATTTTGCGGGGGTGTCCGAGCCTGGCCAAAGGAGCAGGACTTAAGCGCTTGCTTAAGTTTTGAGGCATTTGCCTATGAGAGGGCTAAGAAATCCTGTGGCTTAGTGCCTGCCCGGGTTCAAAGGAAGGGGGCGGAGCCCCCTTTCCAAACCCCCTAAGATTTTGTATTTCCTCCACCTCCTTATTGCTCTGATTCTTCCCTTTAAGCTCCTCCTGTATTTCGAAAATTATCACTTCAGAAAATCCCGGCCCCCGCATTTTTAGAATTTTAGAATTGGGTTAATATAAAAATTCTCTAAAACAGAATTATGTCAGAGTTTTTGCCTGTAAAAGGGACAAGGGATTTTCCACCAGAACAAGCAATTTTGAGAGAGAAAGTTATTTCTATCTTAAAAGAATGTTTTCAAATCTTTGGTTATGATCCGATAATAACTCCAATAGTGGAAAGCTTTGAATTGTATAAAGGGAAATCTGGAGAAGAAATTGAGAAAAAATTAATCTGGCGTTTTAAGTTACCTTATAGCGATAAAGAATATGCTTTGAGACCTGAGCTTACTCCTTCCTTAGTAAGATTTTACTCAAGATTTAGACCTAAACTTCCCTTTAAAAGATACGAGATAGGAAGGGTTTACAGATATGATGATCCTCAAAAAGGCAGGTATAGAGAATTCTGGCAGGCAGATTTCGATATAATAGGAAGTAAATATCCAGAGGCAGACGCTGAAGTTTTAAATTTAGTAATCTTTGTTTTGAAAAAGCTTGGCTTTGGAGATTTTGTTTTAAGAGTAAATAGCAGGGCTTTATTGAGAGAGATTTTTGAAAGTTTTTTTGGAATAGAAAAAAGTCTAGTTTTGAAGGTTTATAGAGAGATTGATAAACTTGACAAAGTTGGAAAACAAAAAGTCTTTGAGAATCTTACTGATATTCTAGGAAAGGAGAAAGCAGAAAAGATTATTGAACTATTCGACTATAGACTAGAGGAAATAAAAGAAAAATTTGAAAAAGAGAAAATCCAAAAAGAAATCAAAAATTTAGAAGATATCCTTGATCTGGTAGGGGATAAAAATAAAGTTAAATTTGATCTTAGTTTGGTTAGGGGTTTGGATTATTATACAGGCATGGTTTTCGAAGCATGGTTAAAAGATTTCAATAGGAGTGTTGCAGGAGGAGGAAGATATGATAATTTAATAGAACTCTTTACAGGTAAGAAAACATTCTGTGTTGGAGGAAGTTTAGGTATAGAACCTTTGATAGAAGTAGGGCTGGAAAAAGGAATATTTAATTTGGATAAAAAAACTTATGCTATGGTAGCGGTTGTCTATGTAAAGGAAGAATTTTTAAAGGATGCTTATTCTCTTGCTAATAAATTGAGAGAGAAAAATTTGAAGGTTTATTTAGATCTTGCCAAAAATAATTTTCAAGAGCAAATGAAACGTGCAATAGAGAAAGGAATAAAATATGCAGTAATTATTGGAGAAAAAGAGAAAAAGGAAGGTAAATATACCTTACAGAATTTAGAGACAAAAGAGAGGATGATGTGTAGCTTGGAAGAAATTTTAGATGTGTTAAAAGGTGAGTGAAATATATAACCTGCCTTCAAAATTTAAGACTTTACGACAATTCCTTTATTCCCTATTTTGAAAGGAAATTCATCCCTGGAATGAGCTGTTCTTCTCATTTTTCTAACCTCTAAACTTCTGTCGTATTCTCCTCCTAAGCCTGTGTACTTCAGAACAATTACACCATCGACAACAAATTCTTCTACACCATACCTTGATAAGGCATTAGTACCTTCTACAATCTCACTAGTTAGAATTGTTGTAACTTCTTTTCTTTTCAAAGAATTTATTAGTTGATAAATTTTTCTTCTAATCTCATATTCATCTTTGTAGTATAGCCCTAAAAGGCTTATAGAATCTATTACCAATCTTTGTATTTTTTCCTTTTCTATTAGAGCTTCTATGTTGGCAATTTCTTTCTCTATGTCAAGAGGGGTCATAAATGTAATTTTTATCTTAGGGTTCTTGCTGAAGTCCCATCCAAATTCCGAAAAATCTTTTATCAAATCTTCAACTCTCTCTTCTGTTGAGATATATAAACCTTTTTCCCCTCTTACAGCACCGTTCCATATATACTGGCCGGAGAATATTGTTTTTCCTGAACCGCAATTGCCAGAAACCAGAATTACAGCACCTTTTGGAAAGCCTCCTTTTATTATTTTGTCTAGGCCAGGTATATAGGTGGGAACTCTATCTTCCGATGTTTTCTTAGGCATAAATATTTTAAATTTCTTTTAATTAAATAAAAATTATGGAAATAAATTTGCCTGAGGCATACAAAAAGCTTTATCCTGAAACAACTCAAAATAATGCAAATACAGACACAGACTATATTCTCCCTTGGTATTTGGCTGAGCGTAAGGATGAGATTATTCAAGATTATCTTGATGGATTTTATAAGGCTAATGAGCAACTTGAGAGATACTTAGGAATAGAAGCTCATAAACCAAGGAATGTAGTAATAACAGAACTTCCTTTAGTTAAATATAATGGCGAGATAGGAGTTGTTCAAGGGGCTTATGATCCAGTAACTGATATTATTTACATAAATTCTGCTTTTTATACTCCTTGTTGCTATCCAATTTTGGTTGATATGGATAATGGAAATTGTATGAGAGTGCCTATTTGTTATAGATTAGAGGGAAATCCATCGAAAACATATGAGCATGAGATTATGCATGCATCTCTTACTGAGTTAGCGCATAACAGATATAAACAGGAGATCGCTGTGAGAAAGTTAGGAGGTTAAATTTTGTAAATCTGTATGTGCATAATTCCTTCTATAGTTTTAACATTTTCTTTATTAACTATGCCTTTGTTTATTAGGAAGGATACAACATTATTTCCAAAGAAATTCATGGCAATAACATCTTTCATAAGATTTTCTAAATCTTTCTCGTCGCATTCTTTTTCAAAATAAAATTCTGGATTTATGAATATCTCAAGGTCACCTTCTTTCAGAGTTTTGCTAACAATTTCTTTATCGCATGCTGCAAGTATTTTGCCTTGAGGAGTGCTGATGATCTTAAAAACAATCTTGCTCATGTTTTAAATTTAATTTCTTAATTATTTTATTAAGAAGCGCCGGTAGTCTAGCGGTAGGATGCAGCCCTGCCACGGCTGAGACCCGGGTTCGAAGGAATGGC
>CAZJBU010000079.1:0-3505 GCA_964544525.1 uncultured archaeon | reverse complement strand
CTTTCATACGGCATTACTTACTGAGCCCATGATGGTATTTGGTGCAGGAAAGTATCGAGAACATTTTTACAAATACTTAGGAATGCTTTTTTATGCACATTGGGGAATTTCGTTGCTGATTGCTGGAGGATTAAGTATTGCAGCTTTTGTGATGAAACACTTAAGCTCTTTGGTTATGGCAAAAGCATTAGCTGGACTTGCATTAGCTTCGCCTTTTCTTTTGTTTTTGTGGTTTACTCGCCGGGCTTGCTATGTTCCTATGAGACCTAAATGGGCTGTAGTTGGAAGTGGGCTAAACTTTTTATTTATTCTTGTAGGAATATTTTTACTTTGGTGGGAAAAGCTTTTTACTTCTTTCTCAGGATTGATGCTTCTTGGTATTACAGCAGGAATGGCCTCGTTTTTTCTTATTTTTGTAAAACTTAGACCTCTACTACATAGTTTTACAGGTAATCCAACAATAAGGATGGTAATTTATGATCATTGGAGTTATGGAAAATGGGTTGTTTTGGAAAGTTTTGTCTATTTAGCATCAGCCCAGTTATGGATTCTTCTTATTCCAATTATTCTTGGATTACAACAAAGTGCAGCTATAGTTGCTATTCGTAACCTATATCGGCCAGTAAACTTTTTTATGCAAGCAATTGGAGTAGTGTTGTTACCCACCATTGCTTTCTGGATAAATAGAAAGGATGAAAAACAAAAGCTCTATTTTAAAGTGCTTATTTTTGCAACTATATCAGCACTTTTTGTGGGAATATATGGGCTTATTTTGACAATATTTGCAAAATCCTTGCTACATTTTTTATACAAAGGTCATTATGATCAGTACTGGTTGCTTGTTCCTTTATTTGGTGGGGTTGCGGTATTTACTGTTGGTTTGCATTATCTTCTTCTTGCTCTTAAAGCAAAAGCAATTGTTAGACCATTGCCATTTATATGGGGGGCTATGACTATAATAAATGTTCTTTTTTCTATTCCTTTGATGTTAAAATTTGATGTATATGGAGCTGTAGCAGGATATTTGTTTAGTTATATTTTTGCTTTTTTTGTAGGGTTTTTAATATTTAAGAAACATTTTTCAGTAAAAATAAAAACATGAAAAAATTTTTACAGCGCATACATGCATTTACACAGAAACCTGATGTAAAAACAGAACTTTGCGCGTGCGGTATGGAAACGTTTGATCTGGCGAATTAGATGGACTTTCAACAAAAAGCCTTGGGTACTTTCGTTACCTAACACTTTGCGTATTGCTGTGCCACGCTCTGGGGCTGGAGCGCTTATTTATTATCAGGGCTGGTCAGAACCTGAAGTGGCAAATTTCCTTAACCGTTTTTTACAACCCGGCATGTGTTTTATAGATATTGGAGCACATATTGGCGAATATGTTCTTTTGTCAGCTCCGATTATAGGATCAAAAGGAAAAATATATGCTTTTGAACCTGACCCTCGAAACTTTTGTATACTTGAGTTAAATGTTCATTTAAATAGGCTTCAAGATATAGTTGTAATTAATAATTATGCTGTGGATAGACAAAGTGGTTTTGTTAATCTTATGCTTTTTAAAGAAAGCTCGATTAGTCGTATTTTCAAAGAAATAAATTTTCAAGGTAAGAAAAGTAAATCTATAGTAAAAGTTCCTTCTATATCTTTAAATGATTATGTTAAAAATAAAAAAATAGATAAAGTAGATATAATAAAAATAGACGTAGAAGGTGCAGAATTGTTTGTTTTAGAAGGTGCCTCTAATCTTTTATCTCGTTCTAAAGATGATGCTCCTATATTGATTTTTGAATATAGTCCATCTAATTGTCAATCACTTGGTTATAGAGCAGAGTTAATTCTTCAATTGCTAAGAGAATACGGTTATAGTATTTTTTTATTGTATCCAGATGGCCATATATTTAAAACAGATAAAGTTTGGGTACCGCTTGGAAAACATATTAATCTTGTCGCTGCAAAGAGTAATGAAAAAATATTACCTTTACTTGCGAAAACTTAACAAAGAAGTAAACAGCTATGACTATTGCTAAATATACAAATCTTCGTGTGGCATTCCTTTTTCCGTCTTTAGCTCGAGGATCATATTGGCAACCTGTTTTATCACGCTTTGTGAAAAAGTTCCCGAATACGGTTGTATTTACTGGTTTATGGGAAGGTTTTCTTTCACATTATCAAAATGCTTTTACTGTGAAAGTTGTTGGTAAAACCAGTTTTTGTAAATTACCATTTCAACAACAGGGGCACTATCCAATTGGTTTTGTTCGTGCACCTATTTTAAAGCTTATACGGGAACTTTGGCATTTTAAACCTCATGTGCTTTTTGTATCTGGATTTTCACTTTGGACATTGGTAGCTTTTATTTATAAAAAAGGATACAGAGGAAAAGTAATTGTTATATACGATGGAAGTTCACCCAGTGTAGATCGAAGAGATTCAAAAATTTTTACTTTATGGAGAAAATATATAAGTAGAAAAGTAGACGTTTTTATTACTAATACAAAAGCTGGTAAAAAGTATTTAGTTACATATTTAAAAATTGATCAAAATAAAGTTTTAGTTCATCCGTATGAGGTGCCAGATGTCAGCATTTGGAAATCGCAAATAAGTAAGAGAAAGGAAAACCAGGATAGAATTATATCTTTTGTGACTGTTGGACGGTTAATAAAACAAAAAGGAATAAGGGAATTAATTAATGCAACAAAAATTCTTGTAGATCATTTTCAGGAAGATAGATGGTATTTAAATATTGTAGGAGATGGCCCACTTAGATATGAGATAGAACGAATGATAAGAGACTATAATTTAGAAAATCGGATAAGATTAATTGGACATGTTAATTATGAATTATTAGGAGAGGTACTAAATACGCAAGATGTTTTTATTTTTCCTACCTTTGAAGATGTGTGGGGAGTTGCACCTTTAGAAGCTATGGCTTTAGGAAAACCTGTGCTTTGTTCAAAATATGCAGGTGCACATGAGTTAATTACAGAAGGAAAAGATGGCTGGATTTTTGATCCCCATAATCCGAAAGAGTTAGCAGAATTGATGAGAAAATTTATTAACAATCCAGAACTAATTTATATCATGAGTGCAAATGCTAAAAGGAAAATGAGTAAATATACACCTGAGGTAGCTGTAAATTTCCTTGAACAAGTAATGAACCAAGTAATAGAGAGAAAAGATGATAAAAATAAAATTGACTCAATTGCTTAGTGTTAATAAATACGCTATTCTTCATGGCTGGCAGGGATTGCCAGAGTATCTGCCATCGGATCTTGACATCATCATCTTGCCAGAGGAACTCCACAAATTGGAAAGGAATCTTCTTGAAGCAAAGGATGCATATTTAGTTAACTTGCTTCAGCATGAATCTACATGTTTTTATTTTGTTCTGGCAGTAAGAAATGGTGAAAAGGTAAGTTTTTTACCAATAGATGTTGCAACTGATTATCGTCGGGATGGAAGAATATGGTTTAGTGCAGAAGAATTACTTCAGGGA
>CAZJBU010000078.1:0-3606 GCA_964544525.1 uncultured archaeon | reverse complement strand
AAGAATTAAGTAATACTGCAAGCTGACAGTTTTTGTATTTATTTCAAATCTGGACAAAATATATCTATTAAATTCTTCATTATAAAATAGCCAAGAGCCCCTTTGTTCTGGAGAAAAATAGTTACAAATATTACTTAATTGATTGTTATATCCACCACCGATTTTCGCCCTTTCTCTCCATCTGTCTATACAATGTTTTGAAACTTCGATTAAGAGGACTTCGCTCATAAATTTATTTTTACTATTTTAAAATATTTAAAAATTAATCTTCATAACCTATAGAAAATTTATCTTCAATTTTTCTTATTTTTATCCTCTCAAAAGGTAGAATTAACAAAAACATCTTTTTTGATACAAAATTATCTACCTTTGCATTATATACTTTGTAACCAGAAGAGAAGCAAGCATGTACATGGCAAATCTTCCCTTCTGAAACTAGACCAGAGAGGTTAGATACCACAACGTCAAATTCTTCTTTTTCTTCTGTCCCTACTTTGAAATTTATTCTCTCCAAAGTTCCAAATCCAATTATGTACCCGCTATCTATCTTATATTGAGATAAGATTTCACTCAATTCTTCCATTCCTTCTCCATTTTCTAACAATAGAAAAAGTTTTCCTTCTTCATAGGCAGAAATCATAATATTATCTTTTCTTTTTAAAACAAATAGCATATATCTCAGAGCTTTGCTTTCTACTTGCCTTTGGTTTGAAAAGTTTTACTATAGAGAAACTTGCCTTAAGCTCTTTCAGAAATTTTTGATATTCCTTTCCTTGAAATAGTTTAACAACAAAAACTCCTCTGTCATCCAAAAATCTTTTTGCGATTTTTAGGGAAGATCTCGCAAGCTCCATAGCTCTAAAGACATCCAAATCCCAAATACCACTTACATTTGGAGAAGCATCGCTTAGAACAACATTAAATTTTCTCTTCTTTCTGCTTTTTAGAATATTTTTAATTTCTTCCATGACTTCCTTATTGGTTATGTCTCCTTTTATAGTTACTATATTTTCTTTATCGAATGGTACTATTTCCTTTAGGTCAATACCTAATATAAAACCTTCTCTGCCAACAAATTCTTCTGCAACTTGTATCCATGAGCCAGGAGCAGCTCCAAGATCCAAGACAAAATCCCCTTTTCTAAATACTTTGAATTTCTTTTGAATCTCTTTTAATTTAAAGGCGGATCTTGCTCTATATCCTTCTAACTTTGCCTTCCGAAAATAAAAATCCTTTCTGCTATTTTTGCTACCCATATAAATATATAAACCGGAATAAAATTATGGAAGAAATAGAAAGCAACGGCAATGATAAACTGAAAGAAATTATGTCAAAAATAAATGAACTTAATGCTGAGATAAATACCCTCAATGCTAAATTGGAAGATGTTAAGGAATTACCACTAAAAATCATAGAGCTAGAAGATAGAATTGAGAAATTAGAAGAAGATATTATAAAAATTACAAATATTCTAAAAAAGATAATAGGATGAACATTAAGAATGAACTTAGAAAGAGGATAAAAAGATTACAAAGCAACTTAGAAAATAAAACAATCTTAATTACTAGCCCTTCTTCCTTATTTTATTTGACTAATAAATGGTTTTTTAGTGCTATAGGTATATTAAGCGAGCAAGGATTTACTGTGCTTTCCAGAACAAAAGAGCTCGATGATTCTTTGCATGTTGGAAGCTTAAGAGAATTTAATTGGAACCATCTTAGATCTCTGATTTCTGGTAATAATATTTTGTGCGATACTTTTGATTTACAGAAAATAACTCTACTAAAGAAAAAACTAAAAAAGAAAGTACTTCCTTCTGACGTTATTTTAAAAGCGAGGGCCATTAAAACTCAATTCGAGATAGAAAGAATAAAACATTCCGTAAATATAACAAAAAAATCTTTTGAACTTGCAAAAAAACTAATATTAGAAAGAAAGAAGGAAAATGAGATTGCTGGAGAATTGGAAAGATATCTAAGATTAAAAGGAGCAGAATGTTTTTTTGAAGAGGGAGTTATAGTTTCTAGTGCGAAAAATTCCAGGAATATCCATGCCACACCGAAAAATAGGAGAGTTACAGGCTTGGTTATAGTCGATATAGGAGCTAGAATAAATGGTTATTTCTCAGATTTAACAAGAACTTTTGTTGCTTCAAAAATACCAAAATACCAACAAAATTTACTTGAGGCTATAAAAAATATCCAGGAAGAACTTGCAGATAGCATTTCAGAAAATATTAAATTCTCAGATGTAGAGAATTTAGGCAGAAAAAAGATTGAAAGATTAGGCTATAAAAAATATCATTCCTTTATGCATGGTATAGGCATAGATGTACATGAGTATTTGCCTGAGAACATTAAAGACGGAATAACATTTACAATAGAGCCAGGGATATATACAACCAAATTTGGTATAAGATTTGAAGATATATATGTAATTAAAAAAGGTAAAGCAAGAAAGTTATAATCCTTTTGCCATTTCTCTAACCTCCTTTCTAAACCTCTTAGGTGATATATCTATGCTATATTTTTCTATTAAGAAATCTGTTAATTCTTTTAGGAGATGCTCCTTACCATTCCTATTTTTTGCTTTAAAGCCGGATTGCGGGTATATAAAACGAAGCATCCCTTTATAGTAACATATCTCAGATGGACACAATAACACTCCTTCTGAATAGCATTGAGAAGCAAAATAGAGAATATCATCGAAAGAAAAGTTTAAAGTAGAGTTTTGATACTCTAAAAGAGCATAGTCTCTATCTTTTTCAACTAAAGGCAAAGTTAAATGCACATGCCCATAAACATCTAAAAATGTAAGCTCATCCAAACCTCTTTTACTTTTTGGCTTTGGTTTACGATTGGAATTTTCGTTAAATACTAGCAGATATCTATCATCTTTTTCTGTGCCTCTAAGCTCAACCACAGAAAGTTCATCCCAATTATTTATTATTGGTCTGTATATATTGCCATCTATTTTTATGAGAATATCATTCAAAAATTCTTCTGCTTTCTCTCTTATAACCATTTTGTATAACTCAATTTCTCCAATTTGGGATTCTTTCCACCAACCTTTCCTATTGAGCTTTAAATATACTTCCAAGAAACTTTGTCTCCATCTTGCATTAAATCTATGCAGATCCATAACACTATTCATTATTACTATATAATAGTTAAATATTTAAATACTTTATGTAATAAATTTTGACAACAGAGAAGATTATGGTCAAAAAAGAAAAAAAGATAAGGGAACCTATTGTTGGTTTATTAGGTCATGTTGATCACGGAAAAACAACTTTGTTAGATTATATTAGGAAAACTTCTCTAGCATCAAAAGAACCTGGAAGAATTACTCAAGACATAGGTGCAACAAATGTTTCCACAAAAGTTATTAGAGAAGTATGTGGAAAACTATTTGATGCTTTGAAAGAAAGGATAGAAGTTCCTGGCTTGCTCTTTATAGATACCCCTGGGCATGAAGCTTTTTCATCTTTAAGAGAGAAAGGAGGTAGCTTAAGCGATCTTGCAATTTTGGTGATCGATATTAATGAGGGGATGAAGAGACAAACCATAGAAAGTTTAGAGATCTTAAGAAAATTTAGAACTCCTT
>CAZJBU010000077.1:0-3736 GCA_964544525.1 uncultured archaeon | reverse complement strand
CCTTTTAAACCTCTTTTTTGGATAGCGCAAATTCTTCCTTCTGAAATTCCCAAAGTCAGGATAAAATCGCTTACTTGTTCTTCTTCAAAGTTAGGATCAACCAAAAGCTTATCTTCAATTCCTGCTATAGAGATAAGAAGAGGTATACTATTTATTTCTAAAGGGGCCGCTTTTTCCTCCCTTATTATATTATCTCCTTCTAGTTTTGGTAATTTTGTGCAAGATAACGCTATTACACCAGCCAAACATGCAGCATCATATAGATTACCATCATGGTTTATAACTGCTATATCTAAACTTATAGCCCAAACCTTTTTTCCTTCCTCAATACATAATTTGCTCAGATCTAACAAATTGCCATGTCTTAGGCAGCGATCAACTACTCTCGCTACCTCCAAAGCCTCTTTATAAGATGGCAATTCTGTATCTGTTTCTTGGTCTAAATTTGCATCACATATTAAAATACCTTCATTAGGAGTATCAGGGAAAGGTTCCCTTACATCTACCTTAACACCAACAATTACTTCTGTGTTTCCTATTTTTACCCTTGCGGAGCCTTCAGCATTAGGTATTACCTCCTTTTCTATAGTTATATCTCTATATTGAGTGAATTCTCTGTTATCTACCCTTTTGCCACTTTTTACTAAATCCCTTATTATTTCATACCCTGGAACTAACATATTCATTACCTTCCATCAAACACTTTTTCATAACTTCATAAACCTTTAAACAGCCATTTATACCTAAGGAAATAGCCTCTTTAAATTCTTCCTTACTTAAGTCACCATCTGCCTGTAAAAGATAAACTGAATCATCAACAGGTAAATAAGCTATAGCCATATCACATTCTCCATAACTATCTTCCTTGCCTGCTATATCCAAAGCTATTTTTCCGTTTATCTTTCCAACAGAGATTGAGCAAAGTAAATCCTTCATAGGGATAGATGCATCTGCAAAAGCTAAAGAGCAAGCATTAATTGCCGCGCATCTGGTTGATGCTTCGGCATTTATTATCTGAATACTTACCCTTATTTTTGTTCTCGGCATCTCCTCCAAAAATAAAACATTCTCAAAAGCTCTTGTAATAACCATTGATATTTCTTCGCTTCTTCTCGACCTTATTTTAGTTCTTTCTTGAGTGGAAAAAGGTAACATTTTATAATCACAGATTAAAAAGGCTTTATCAGGTCTCTCAAAAGGTTTGTATGCTTCCAAAGGTCCATAAACGCTTGCAATGGCAATAGTATTCCCAAATCTAAATAGTCCGGAACCATAAGCATTTTTTACAATACCCACTTTAGCTTCCATTTCCCTTATCTCATTCAATCCCCTTCCGTCTATTCTTTTTCCATCCTTAAGCAATATTTCCTCTTTCATGCTCCTGCCTTTTCTTTTAATCTATTTTCTAAAAACTCTTTTACTCTATCGGTTAAGCCTGGAATTAAAGATTCCCTTTCTATCTTATTTATAGCCTCTACCACAAGATCTCTATTATCGCCGGATACCCAAATAATGCCATTATAGCCTACAGCTACTTTACAATTTGTAATTTTTTGAATCATAGAAATCATGCTAGCGCCTTTGCCTATTACTCTTGGAATTTTTGATGGAGCTATCTTTATTAACCTTCCTCCTCTTAATATCTTCGTATTTGGATCTTTCATAGTAAGTTTGACTCTTTCGCCTACCTGATATATTTGGGTATAAATAATTGTGCCTATTTTATAAAATCTCTGGACATACTCTATTTCATATGAATTCTTGGTTAAATCAAAGTAATAGAGATATCCTGGATATGGAGACATAATATCCACAATGTAAAAATTCAGAATATTGTCCTTTATTACTCCTATGACATAATCTCCTTTTTTTGGCATATAATATTTCATATTTATAGGCTGTATTTCTATGAGTTCTCCCCTTTTTTTTAGAATTCCATAGTATTTTGAATAAGTTTTTCGATTATGTATCCATATACCTTTTCCTTTTTTAGGGGTTGTGGCCAATAGAGTGCCAGGAGTGACAATTTTATATCCCTCTTTGCGTTCACTCATTAATCTATTTCCTAACAAAAAATTAAAAACAAAACTTATTTGCTTGCTATTCGTTACTAATAATCTTCTTCCTCAAAGTCTTCCTCTTCTTCAAATTCTTCTGTTTCTTCCTCTGGTTCTTCTTCAAATTCTTCCTCAAAAGTCTCTTCTTCTATTTCGTCCTCAGGAAATTCCTCAAACTCATCAAGCCCTTCCTCTTCTTCCTCTTCTTCAAATTCTTCTTCATCCCATTCTTCCTCAAAGCTTACTACCATACAAAAAAGGGATTGAAAAACTTTAAATATTTTTAATGTTGTATACTCCAATATATAATTTTAAGACTAAATATATCCCAAAATTTCTTTTATCTCATCAAGAAGAGCTCTCTCATTTTCGTCTTCCAATTCTTTTTTCAATGTTCTATATTGTTCCTTAGTTATAAAAGTATAAAGGATGTCCTTTTCCTTTATTTGTCTTCCTATGGTTACATTAGGTAATGAAATTGCTACTTGTTCTCCTTTCTTTGCCTTACTTACATTCTTTCCCATGCTTTGAATTTGTTTGATTTTTGTCAATATCTCTCCCCTATCATTCATAAGTTCCATATCTGGATAAATTTCTCCTTCTAAAACTTCTATACCAACTATTGCTGGGTTGCTATTCCTAAATATGCAACCTGGCAATATCCTTATTTTTCCTATTTTTGGAAGGGATTCTCTTTTTTTGATTTCTTGCTCTTCCTTTTTCTTTGCAATCCATTTATCGAATTCCTCTGTTAGATGGTATATTACATTACTACTTATTACCTTTATTCCTTTGTCAATTGCTAATTTTGTGATTTCCTCATCTGCTTGAACACCAAAAAGAACAAGTACTTTTAGCAATTCATCGCTTAAGGAATCAAGTTCAACAATATCTTCTTTTGTTGGAGGTCCAAGTTTTGCTCTTTTTATTTTTGTTCTATTCTTAAATAGAGTTACTAAAGCTTCGAGAGCACCTATGTTATTAGCTCTAAGTATAATACCTTCTTTGTCTTCATCTATTTCCAAGTTTACTAATTCCTTTTTTATTTCTTCTATTATCTTGTTTTTTTCCTCTTCTGTCCTAAAGGTGCTTATCGATGCTCCTGGTATTGCCTTTTCCAAATCTTTTGCTAATATTTTTATGCCAGCGGCAGCAACTACCTCTTGAAGATTCTTAAATTTTTTTTCTGCTCTAATGTCCATTACTCTAGAAGGCATTAGAATGCCTCTCACTTTGGTAATAATAGGTTCTCTCGCGCCTATAATAATATTGTCACCAACTCTTAGTATACCATCATATAAGATAACATCTATGCTTGTTCCTAAGGTTTTATCTTTTTTGACTTCTAAAACTATTCCTTTTGCATTTTCTGAAAGGTAAAGCTTATCTTTCAAGAACTTCTGAGCCAATCCAATTAAAAGGATAAATAAGTTGGGTATTCCTTCACCTGTTATGCCAGAACATGGAACTATTGCAACTTGCTTAGTAAAATCTGTAATCTTATGAAACAGCTCTGCATCAAACCCCTGTTCCAGTAATTGGGCAACAATTGTATTTATTTTGTTTTCGAATTCCTTTCTAGCAAAATCATTTTGTAACTTAAAATTTTCTATAAAATTTTTCTCCTTAGAATGCCAACCATAAAGTTTGTCTATTTTGGTAGCGGCCACTACAAAAGG
>CAZJBU010000076.1:0-3746 GCA_964544525.1 uncultured archaeon | reverse complement strand
AGGAGAAAAATGCTTGTATATCTCCTTAGAAGAAGATGAAAACAGTTTAAAAGACACAGCACTACAATATGGGTGGAAGTTGGATACTTATATCAAAAGAAATAAGTTAAAACTTTTATATATAAGCCCTTCCAAGATAATGGATATAACCAAAACCCTAAATGCAAATGTAACTGATTATTTGCTCGACATCATAGAAAAAGAAAAAGATATAAGTAGGCTTGTTATAGACTCTATAGCAGTACTCGGTATGTATTATGATAGCGTAAGAGCATTTAGGAAAGATTTGTTTAAAATAGGACATACTCTAAAAAAGAAGAAATGTACCTCTATCCTTATCTCTGAAATCTTAGAAGGATCTGAAGGAATATCTAGATTTAATGTTGAAGAATTTGTAGCCGATGGAGTAATCTTGCTATACTACTCAAAAATAGCTGGAAGGAGCTTTGGAAGTATAGAAGTAAGAAAAATGCGCCATACCGATCACAGGCATGGTTTATTTGAAATGAATATCTCAAAGAAGGGTATTGTTGTTGATTGGAAATCCCAAACTATATTGATGAAATAGAATATGTTGCCCGTACCTAACGCTGTTCTGAGATTATTGTTGGCTAGACAACTAAAGTGGGAAGATGGAAGAATAAATGTGTTAGGTTTATATACCTATATAACACCAATAGAAACCTTTGAATATTTAACAAACTATTTCAATAAAGGAAAGCAGAAAGATTTACTATATCTCTCAGGATGGATAGCAGGATATGAAATTGTCAAGAATCTTATGAGAAATTATAAAGCAAAAAAACCTGAAGATAGATATACATTAGCAATGGATTTCTTAGAAATTGGTGGATATGGAAAATACAAAACAATTCAGTTTATTCCTGGCGTGAGATCAAGATTCATTTATCTAACAAACCCTTTACCTATGAAATTTTATCCTGCCAAAGAATTCAAGTGTGACTATATAAGAGGTTTAAATGGAGGTGGAGGAACTTGGGTGCACAAAAAACTTGTCAATTGCATAGAGCTAGAATGTGCAGCAGTAAATTCTAATTACTGTGAATTTATAAACTTCTGTTATGACGATAAAGAAACTTTAGAGAAATATAAAAAACTTGTAAAAGGACAATTCTATAACTTAAAGGAGATTATCAAAATACAGAAAGATTATATTAAGAAAAGGAAAGACGACAAAGAGATTTCTTTGCCTTAGTAGGAAGCTCTTCAAGTAATTTCCTTCCCTTTTTATAGAAATAATTTTCTTTTTCATTTATCTCCTGCAAAATAGTATCTCCAACATTTTCTATTAAAACTACTGCTTCTTCTAAGTTGATATAACCTTTTTTCATATTTTCATACAAAATTACTGCTGCACTCAAATTGTTATTTTCAAGATCCTCTCTTATATCATCTTCATCAAAATCTTTAGATAATAATTCTAACTCCCTAAAAGGCCTATAATTGTTAAATTGGTTTGTGTCTAAAAAATAATTAAATATGTCTATGTAAATCTGAGAATGAAAACCACGAGCACTTTGAAGAATAAGTATTGCCTCTCCTGGCGAACTATACATCAGTTCTCTTGCTTTCTTTTCATGCAGTGCTAATCCCCATAGTTTTAATTCTGATTCCTTTATACTCTCAAGCAAAGATAATGCTTCTTCACAACTATTACTATTTTCTAGCAATTTTTCGAAAAATCTCCTGGTAAACCAATATTCAGCAAATAAAGCCCAATATCTATCAAGTTTATTATATTCTATATCAATCATATCATCTCGTTCCCAATAAGAATTTTCAAGCCAATAGCTTATATCTCTTGCTTTTTCCAATAGCTCTTCATTTCCGTTTTCTAACTCACCATGTTCTAAAAGAAATTTTCCATAGGAATATAGCTCGTCTGTTATAAAAATATGTTTTTCTTTATTCTTCTTCTCATTCTCATCCAATATTCTTAGTATATCCTCCATATTTCTTAATTAAACTATATTATAAATTTATTTAATGAAAGGGTTCTTCAGTCTAACGGCGAAATTTCTGGTCGGACTACTTTTTACCATCCTAATATTAATATTCTTCTTCAAACTTTTCTCTACCTATGGCGCGATCCAAGAGCAACAAAAAGCTATTGCAAGTGTGCAGGGATTACAAACTGGCATAAACTATGTTTGTACAACAAAAAAACCTGTGATCATAAATATAGACCTTCCCCAAAATGTCTTCGGTGGAAAAGGCGAATCCTTAATAGATGCTTTAGCTAGAGGAATATACAATGCCTTTTCTGAAAAAAAACTTGAAACTGCAAAGGAGATGGCAACCTATACTTTCTCCATTGAAAATTATGGAGATCCTTGGTACATTATTTATTATGAATTTTTTCCGCAAGGCGAGGATTACGGATGGAGGAACTGGCATAAAGTGGCAGGCACTAGTATTGTGGAGGTAGCCTTCTTTTTTACTGATGCTATTACCTGCACTATGCCATTTGCAAAAAGTATCGCAATTTCTGTTAAAGAGTCAGAGAGTGCAGCAAAATTTGCAAAACTCCTTAAATTGGATATTGCCTCAGAAAGACTAAATGCAATTAGAGAAAGTTTCTCAGAATCAAAAGTTGCTACTAAACTTGGGAAAGTGTTCTCTATTTTTAAAAGAGGAGGAGACCCTCAGGAGAAAGAAATTGCACTAAAGGAGGTATATGAATCTGCGAAGAAAGAGGGAAAATTAAGCATTGCTTACCAAACTTTTAAGAGTTGGATGACAAAATCTATTCTAACCCTAAGAAATGAAAGAGAAGCAGCAATGGTAGTTAGAAATTTCAGGATTATACAAAGAAATGCAGAGGATTTAGTTGAATTATCTGATAGCTTAAAATCACTTACCTTCTATTCACCAGTAAAGGAAGATCTTGATGATCTTCTGGCATTATCTAAAGAAATAAAAGAACTATTTGAAAAAGATGGCAAAGCTATAGAGGTCTTTGAGAAATCTCAGGAGATTGCATCCAAAGTAAATAAAGTAAATGCTGATATTTCCACAGCTCTTCTCGAAGGAAATGATAAATATCAATTAGCAAAAAGATATTTGGATGCTGAGGAATTAGAAACATTGAAAAAGGCAATAGTTACAATGGGAAATTCTCCTTCTGACATCACTCTTTATCTAACTTCAAAGAAAATAGATTCTATTTTGCTTAAGTTAGATTCTATACCAGAGCCTAAGGCAAAGCAATTCTCAAAAGATATTAGAAATTGGATACTACTCCAAAAAAAATTGAACAGAATAAAAAGTGCAAGCAATTATTTAAAGGCTATTGGAAAATCAAAGCTGATAGGAAAAGCCAAATGGTACCTTTCTTTATATACCGAAGCTGGCATCGGGCTAACAAGAGTAGCAAAATGGCAAGGTTATAGACTAATAGTTAGTGCTTTCTTATCTCCATTAGAATTTTCTTTCCTAAAATTTAACCCAACGTATTGCCAAGGAAATACCCTTTGCCTAAAAAATGTTTTGTCTTGGGATATACTTAAATTCCCTTTAGATGATTGTAAGCAAGCAGGCTATAATTATATTGAATTAGAAAAGCTTGCTTTAGATCCTGTCAACTTCCAAGCAAAAGCTGTATCTCTCTTTGAAGGCTCTTTATCCTATATTTATGGTAACAAACCTTATTCAAGATTTTACTTAGCATCTCCATGCCAAGGAAAGGTTTTGATTATACCTAGTGAATGTGAAGGTAATTTAAA
>CAZJBU010000075.1:0-3833 GCA_964544525.1 uncultured archaeon | reverse complement strand
GTATGGAGAGGAGAGGGAAGGGGAGGAGAAATGGGAAGGAGGTAATAGTAAGTTTGAGTTTGAGTTGTTTATATTATTAAAGAAATTGAGAGAGAGAGAGAGAATAGTGGCTAGGGAGAGTACTAAAATTGGTAGATTGGATTGGGCTTTTAGAATGGTTCTTTGAGGGATTTGGGTCATAATATAAGAAGGTTTTTGTTATTTAAATAGATTTGGTTGGGGGTTTGGAAAGAGAAGTTTGTTCCTTATTTAGGGGTGCAGGGGAGTATTCCCCGCTTTGAACCCGGGTCACAGGCTTGACAGGCCTGCATCCTAGACCACTAGACTACCAGGGCCCAAGAAAAATCGCCCTGGCCGGGATTTTCATCTAATAAAATAAAAAATTTAATCTTTTTATTTTATGAAAAGAGGAAAGGTCGCATGCAAGAACTGTAAAATGATTATATTTGAAGAGGAAGTATGTCCTGGATGTGGAGGAAAAGAATTTACTGAGAATTGGAAAGGGCTTGTAGTTGTCTTCGATCCAGAAAACTCAGAAGTAGCAAAAGAGTTTAATATAAACAAAAAAGGTACTTATGCTATAGTGGTTTAGGCTATAAAAAAGCTGAATAACTTTGCTTCAAGCCTGCTCAGCTGAATAGAGAGATTTCAACTTTCCAAGCATTATAATTCGGTCACAAGCCACTGCGTTTTTAACCCTGATAGTTGACTAATTAGCCTATAACCTCCTTAGAAGATCTACCAGCTTTTCATTTACTTTTAATTCTTTGCTTCTCTCTGAAATAAGTTTTTCTAGTTCTTCTATTTTTGTTTCTAGCTTATGTAGCCTAGCATTTATCTCCTTTAGATCATTAGATTTTAAGATGCTTAAATCATCGTTCAATTTTGAAATTTTTGACGATTGGGCGTTTATCTTCTCTTTTATTGTAGTTATTAATTCCTCAAGAAACTTGGAAAATTCAACCTCCTCTGCCATATTTTATTTTATTTTGAAAAAATATAAAAAAGGTTTTATGGATAGAAAGGTTGTTATTTTTCTTCTCAGCCTTCTGATGGTGTTTGGAGTATTTGCTCAGATAGGATTTTGTAACGGTGGAGGTGGTGGAAATGGTAATGGTGAAGAATGTACTCCTTCTTGTCCTGAATCTTGTCCAGGTAGCTCCTGCCCAAAAGATTGCAATTGCGATGATACTTGTAGTTCTGGAACTTTAACCTCCACAAGCAAAATAACTTACTATTATGCTTACGGCAAACAAAAATTATATGACTTTGGCACCAAGCAATACTATAGTTCTCCTCCTGTATTTACTGACAAAGATTATTATACATACTCCTGCTATCCAGACGGATGCGGAGGATACTGCTGTACTTGCTGTGGATGTCATTCAGATACAATAAACTGTAAAGGCTGGCAGAAATGTATAGATGATGATGTTTGGGGCTGCCCAGATAGCTCAACTGGATGTGTTTGTGTAGACGAATATTGTAAAGGATGGTGTATGGACAATGCCCCTGCTTATGATGGGTTGGCAGGATGCAGCCCAGTAAGTGATGGAGATTGGGTTGCCTTTGAAGCATTTCCGTTTAAACCGGAAAAATATAAATTAAATAAAGACTATCATCCCGCCTATATGGGAGGAGGATGTTATTGTAATTATTACGAAATCAATGACACTTATGAATGTGACGATGCCTTTATAAATGATTCTCATCCTTGTGCCTCTGGAAATTGCGCTCCGAGTTTTGAGGGAGGAAAAGCGGTTTGTTTGCCAGATAGAAAATGTTGGTGGGATAAAAATAAGAATGGGGCTTATGATGATGGTGAAAGTTTTGATGAAGGATCTTATATTATAGAAGGTTACAATCTTACCTGTAAAAATGGGAAATGGTTTTTTAGGATTGATGATAATGCTGGTGAAACTTTGGCAATTGAGTTATGGAATAATACATTAAATGCATATCCTAAAGTATGGGACGAAAAAAAGAAAGGTGTATATTGGGGATTAGAGCAGGTTGTGGCTTTTAGGTTATCAGAGAATAGAGATATCTTTGTTTATACAAATCCAAAAAAGCCTAAGAACAAAGATGTTTACATAAAAGTGTATAGATGCAACGGTATAAACGATGTTTATAATGACAATTGCTATCTTGTTGGAAATGGGAAAAATCTTGTTATAGTAAGGAATCAAATCCCAAGCTGGTATATGGTAAAGCTAACAAGTAATGTTAATACTAAGGGATATAGGGTTAATGTTTCGATAGATACTTTTTTGCCAGAGGCGAGAAAGGAATGCAAAGGAAGGGAAAGAGAATGTGGTCCTTTAAGTTTTTGCGCGTTCGATAACATAAATTTCCTATTGTTCGGGAATGTTAACTTCTATTGTTGTCCTATTGGGAAATGTTATTATAACAATGTTTGCTATCCAGAAGGTATGAACTTTTTGAATGTTAATGGCGAAATGTGTAACTGGAAGTGTGAAAATGGTAAATTTAGGAAATTAGAGCAAGGAGAAGTTTGTAGTGAAGATTGTGAGTGTAGATTGCCCGGAGAAAATGATTATGGATGTTCTCAAGTATTGCAAGATAGAAATAAAAAAGTATGTTGTCCTATAAAAAATGGAAAAAAAGGCTGTGCAATAGATGGAAAGGTAGTAAGTTGTGTAGAAGATGGAATATCTTATATAAATGAAAAAGATGGCGGGCTATATACATGCAATAATGGAGTTTGGGAAGGTGGTGTATATATCCTGAAAAAGGAAAATATAAGGGTCCTCTTAAAGAAAGGGGAAATGTTCAATACTTCATTTGAGATTGAGCAACCGATAAAGAATAGCAAGCTTTATATATTCTTTGATGATTCTATAGATAGTGTTTTTGAGTATTCTCTGAGCGGAGTTATAAGCCAAAATTGGAATCAAGTTCCTAGTGACATGGAAATTTATTTGGGTAACATTAATAAAGGGGAGTTTAATGTATCTATTAGGTTAAAAGAAGGTAATTTTGGATTTATAGATGGTATAGTCTTGTATGGGGAAAGATAGATAGTTACTCCAAAACAATTTTTAGAAAATCTTTTGCTATGATTACTTTGTCTCCTTTTTCTCCAAGATTTTTTAGTATGGTCTTTAGCTCCTCCTCGCTAGTATATCTTCTGCTAATATGAGTAAGAACTAATTTTTTACATATATCTCTGAATTTTAAAACATCTTCTACAGAGGAATGCATTTTATCTTTTAAATCTTCTTTTCTAAAATAAGTGCAGTCGTGTATTAAAATATCGCTGTTTTCTGCAAATTCTTTGAATTCTTCGAAAAATTCTGTATCGCCAGAGTATACAATCTTTTTTCCTTTCACTACTTTGCTAACTTCTTCTAGTCTTATGATCCTTCCGTTTTTTTCTATCATTCCTTTCTCTTTTAAAATTCTGCATAGTTTTCCATAAATCTTAAATTTCTTTAATTTCTGCTTATCAAGGTTTATTCTATCTTTCTCTATAAAAGCATAAGCCTGAGTAGGCAAGGTATGTCTAACTGGATAAGTAAAAATTTGAAATTCTTTCTCATCTAATATTTTCTTTATCCCTCTGCTTCTGGAACTTACAAATTTAACTTCAAATCTTGGCTTATAAAAGTCTAAAACCATCTTTCCAAACTTCTCTGCCTGGGGAGCAAAGATAATCAAAGGTTTTTCTCTTTCCTCTAAATTCATAGAGTTTATTAGACCAAAAAGGCCTATGCAATGGTCTGCATGCCAATGAGTTATGAAAACATAATCTATCGCCATAAAATTGAGGTTTGCAAAGAGCATTTGTCTTTGGGTTCCTTCTCCACAAT
>CAZJBU010000074.1:0-3845 GCA_964544525.1 uncultured archaeon | reverse complement strand
TAGGATTAAGAATATTGAGAATAAAGCCAGAAATTATGAAAATGTTGGAATTGGAAGGAGGAGATGGAAAAAAGATTATAAACTTTATAAAATTGCTGAGAAAAGTTTAGTTTACAGTGTAAACTGATAAAAAGTGAAAATAAGTGAAAATAAAGTGAAATTAATGTGAAATAAAAATGAAGATAAGGTAAACTTTGTATAAAAAATGAATATAAAGTGAAATAAAAGTGAAATTAAGATGAACTTCTGCTAATAGAAATGACAAAAAATGAACAAAATATGAAAATAAAATGAACAATGTATAAGCAAATATGAGTTTACAGTGTAAATTCACATTTTATTATTTAAAAAATGAAAGTAAAGTGAAATTAAGATGAACTCAGAAAAGACAGAGAATGCTAAATATAAAGAATGGCTAAATAAAGTAGGTTGGAGAGAGAATCCGTTTACACTTCAAATAAGGCCTGAATTGTTTGTAGGATATAGAGAACAATTGGAAGAAATCTATCTTGCAATAGAAGAAAAAGCGAAAATTTCTTTGGTTCTGGGACCTACAGGATCTGGAAAAACTACTTTATTGTCATACATTTCATCTAAGAAAGACAACCTTATTTTTATCAGTAAACCTCCAAAAACCCATAAAGAAATTCTAGAACTTCACCCTGTTATAAAAAAGAAATTATCATTTTTAGATAAATTGTTCTTTTTTCCGCCCAATAATATTTACGAATATATAGAAAAATTGTCGAAAAAAGTGAAAAAGCCTTTATTTCTTGTTGTGGATGAAGCACATGAATCTGAAATAGAAGTATTAGAATGGTTTAGAGTGCTATGCGACCAGGTAGATAATCTCAATCTAATTTTATCTGCATTGCCTTTTTTTGAGGAAAAATTAAAGAAATTAGAAACTTTGAGAAAAAGGATATTACATACTGTAACGTTAGGTACTTTATCTAAAGAAGAAACTATAGAATTGATAAAAAAAAGAGTATTTTGGGTATCTGAAAAAGAAGATATATCGCCATTTAATGAAGAGATTTTAGACTATATATACAACAAAACAAGAGGTTTTCCTAGAGATGTTATTGTCTTATGTAATAAGTTAATAGACGATGCTGTAAAGAGAGATTCATTAGAACTACGCCCTCTTGATGAACTAGAGGAAGAAAACAAAAGTGATCTTCTAAAGATCATATCTAGTTTGCCTAAAAAACAAAAAATTATTTTAGATATTATAGCCAATAATGAGCCAATATCTACATCAGAAATTATAGAACACATTGATCTAAGCAAATATCCATCAAAAACACATGCAATTAGAGCTGTAAATAATATACTTAAAAAACTATGTAACAACAATCTTATAGAAAGATATCCTGTAGGGAAAACTTACAAATATAAATTGACAACACCAACAAAAACAATATATATTAAGAGTTAGTTTCTTTTGGCACTACCATCATCTCCAAATTTTCTAAATATGCTTTAATTAAAGTATCAAATTCTTGCAAAATCTTTTCTTCAAAAGGAAGAATGTTGGAAATTTCCAATCCAAAAAGTGTTTTTTTAAACAATTTAAACAATCTTAACTTAATTAAAGATAAAAAAGATTCTATAACTAATTTCTTTTTTTCTTCTGAAGATAATGAAGATAGTAAAGAAGATATGTCTTGTAAAAAAGTTTCCGGTAATTCTTGTAAAGTACTTGTTTCTTTTTCTTTCCTTATATAATCTCTAAGTAAAGTATAAGAAATCATACTCCATAAAGATCTTCAAAATATTTTTTTAATTTATCAAAAGGTTGCTTTCCTATGGATAATCTTATCACTCTAGTACGCCCATACCTTCCCTTAGATATCACTTTAGTAGTAATAATACCAAGCATATCCAACTCTGAAATTAAATCACTTATCCTTCTTTGAGTTAACATTCTAAAACCATTATTCATACACAACCTTTGATATTCATCAAATATATCGCCAGTAGATATCTCTGTATTTCCTTTTTCGAATATTTTAAAGATAGAATATAATATTAGTTGGGTATGTCTTGGCTGCATCTTTACTAATTCAGTAACTCTATCAATATCTAACTTTTGATCTGCTAAATCTATATATTCTTCTGTTATTTTCGTTTTTTTATCCCTTTCCACCAATTCTGCAGCAACTCTTAGCAAATCTAATGCTCTTCTTGCATCACCCTGTTCCTGAGCTGCAATAGCAGCACATTTTGCTACAACAGATTCCGAAACTACTCCATCTTTTAAAGCCAACTTTACTCTCTGCCACAAAATATCTCTTAATTGCATAGCATCATAAGGAGGGAATATAACTTCTTCCTCTGATAGCGAACTTTTTACTCTAGAATCTAGGTCATCCACAAAAGAAAGATCATTACTAATTCCAATTAAACACACCCTTGAATTTGACAATTCTGAATTTATTCTTGTAAGATTATATAATAATTCATCACCTATTTTTTTCACTAAAGCATCCAACTCATCTAAAGCTATTATAAAAATTTGTTTCCTAGAATCTATGATTTCAAAGAATTTATTATATAAAGATTCTGTAGGTAACCCTGTTTCTGGTACAGGATAATTTAATTCTCTCAATATTGCAGATAAAACCCTATATTCTGTGTCAGAAATTTTTCTTAATTTACAATTAAGATAAATACTAACAACATTACCATCACTTACAGAATTTAACTCAGATAATATCATTCTTGTTACTAAACTTTTACCTGTTCCTGTAGTACCATATATAAAAACATTACTCGGTTTTTCATTTCTTAAACAAGGGGCAAGTATTTTTGCTAAAGTGCTTATTTGTTCATCTCTATGTAAAATAGTGTCTGGTATGTAAGAATGGGATAAAGCCTCTTTATTCTTAAATATAGATTCTGAAGACATATAGGATTTAAAAAAATCTTTTAGTTTTTGTTGCATAACCTTTATTTCCTGTGGAAATATATATAGATTTCTATTGTAAAGTATCCATAACCAACCCCTTAATTTCCTATGGAAATCTTAAATAAGTTGCTTATGTATGATATTAGTTTACAGTGTAAACTAAAGTATAAGATAATTACTTTTTTCCATCAGAAACTAAGGACTCTGTCAGTAAGTATAGTTTACAGTGTAAACTTTTTTGGTTATATAAAATTTTCATGCATATATAATTTTATCCAAAGGTGATGAAAATGGCAGAAGCAGCTGAGAATGAGATTCTGGTAGGAAAAAAACCTCTAATGAGTTATGTACTAGCAGTGATTACTCAGTTTTCTTCAGGAAAAGATGAAGTAAAAATTAAGGCAAGAGGTAAGGCAATATCCAGGGCAGTAGACATCTCACAAATAGTAGTAAATAAGTTTGTAAACGATGCAGAGATTTCAGAAGTAAAGTTAGGAACAGACGAAGTAGAAGGCAAAGATGGTAATAAAATGAATGTATCAACAATCGAAATAGTGCTAAAAAAGAAATAATTTAAGAATATCAAGTGTTTTTCTTTTTTCTTATTTTTCAAATTTAAGGAACTAGTCTTTCAACATCTCTTGGGAACAAAATCACTTCTCTAATATTCTTTAAATTTAATAATTTCATTAAAAATCTATCTATACCCAATCCAAATCCTGCATGAGGAGGAATCCCATATTTAAATGCCTCAAAGTAGAATCTTGCATTTTCTATATTAACACCTTTTTCAATAGCTTGCTTTACCAATATATCATATCTATGTTCCCTCTGCCCGCCAGTAACTACTTCAGTTCCTTTAAATAGAAGATCAAATGATTTTGTAAAATATTTATCTGACTCATCTCTCATTGTATAAAAAGGCCTTACT
>CAZJBU010000073.1:0-3980 GCA_964544525.1 uncultured archaeon | reverse complement strand
CTTTTAACTCTCTCTGGCTAATTCTCTCATTCCCAACTGTCTTTGGTGGCTTCTCTCCGTTCCATTGAAAAAGCCATTCATTTTTGCTTAATTTAATTAAAACCCTTCCGTTTGCCCAAATTTTTGGTTTGGCTGGAAGTTTATTTAAATCAAGGTTCTCAAAAGATATGGATTTACCTATCAAAGGACATGGATTCGAACTTAAACTTCTAATATCGTTCTCTCCTTTAGGAACATCGAGTCTTCCCAACCTAATCTTATTTTTACTTAAAATTAATTGAGGAACAGCGGTCGGAGTTTTATATGCCTGAGCAAATTCTCCAAAAAATTGGGAATTCGTATCCTGCCAGTCCCCGCCTATCCATCCATACTCAATAATCACCAAATTAGGATACTTTTCGGTCCAGTTTGTTAAAACAATAGGATCTGTAACAGCGCAGTTAGGACAACCAATGAAAGTAAAGTAAACAGCACAAATTACAGAATTTGGAAGATTATCTCCAGCAAAAGCTAAGCTGAATCCTCCTATGCTAATCAAATATATAATAATTAATGCTATAAATTTTGAAATCCAATTTATTCTCATAAAATATCTATATTAAGAAAAAGTTTAAATTTGAAGGTATTTTCAACTTGACCTAAACATATCTTTTATTTGGTAAGGTATAATATGGAAATCAACGAATTAAATAAGATGATAAAAGGATGTAAAAAATGCAGACTATCTGAAACAAGAACAAATGCTGTTTGTGGAGAAGGAAATTTATACGCTAAAATTACGTTAATCGCTCAAGCACCAGGAGAAAAAGAAGATAAAGAGGGGAAGATGTTTATTAGCCCTTCAGGGAAGGTATTAGATAAGCTGTTAGAATTAGCAGAAATCAAAAGGCAAGAAATTTACATGACAAACTTGATTAAATGCATGCTCCCAAAATACAGAAAGCCTAAGCAGGATGAAATCAAAACCTGCAGTTATTATTTGGATGAAGAAATTAGATTAATAAATCCAAAGATATTGGTTCCTTTAGGCTATTATGCCACTCGTTATATTTTCCAAAAGTATGGCATTTCTTTGCCTCCAAAAGCAGGCTTTTCTTCAGTTTTTGGTAAACTGTTTTTGGCTGGAAATAAAAAGATATTACCATTGCCTCATCCAGCAAGCCTTCTATACAATCCTGAATTTAAGCAAAGTTTAATAAAAAATTATAAAAAATTACGAGTATTATTTAAAGATGGCTAATATGCGCCTGCCCGATGAAGAGATTTGTAGAAATATATTGATGATTAGGTAAGGAGAATTAATTTCGTTATCTAATCATCCTAACATCAACGGCATAACCTTCCTTTTCATTTAAAATAAATGGATTTATATCTAACTCTGCTTTTTCTTTATAAGAGAGTTTTGAAACTCTTGAAATAACTTCTGCAAGCAAATTTAAGTTGGTTTTCTTTCCCCTAAATCCTTTTAATACAGAATAAAATTTAACATCTTTTATCATGTTGTATGCCTCTTTCTTTGAGATAGGAGCTAATCTGAAAGAAATGTCCTTGCGATATTCTGTAAGTATACCTCCTTCTCCAAACATCACTAAACTTCCAAAAATAGGATCTTGCTTAGCACCTATTATCAATTCAAAACCTTCAACAAACTTTTGAACAATGAGAGGTGTTCTAAATTTTTTCCTAAGAATTTGAAATTCTTTTTTTAGTTCTCCAATGTTATACACTATTTTCACAGCCCCTTTTTCAGTCTTATGTTCTAATAAACTCGCTTTTATAACCAAAGGAAAAGCAATAAAATTTTTTGGTATATCTTTAAAGCTAGAAACAACTATATATGGAGCGATAGGTATTTCGTATTTTCTTAGGATAGAAAAGCCAGTATCATCTAGGTTCTGATTCATAACAATCTCTACAAACCCAAAAACCCCTTGAGAATTTTAAATCTTTATCATATTTTCCACAAATTTCACATATACCAGAAACATTTCTCTTTTTTAAAGGTTTCATTTCAGATTCTCTTATTCTTAACCATTCTAGCTTTGAAACAAGGTACTGTGGTATACTCCTTAAAAGATCTTTTGCCGTTATTATCCCTACTAAATTTCCTTCTTTATCTAATACGGGTAATCTTCTTAAGTTGTTTAAAAGCATCTTATTGGCTGCATGCATAGCATAGTCTTCAGGAGATACAAATTTTAAAGGAGAAGACATTATATCTTTTGCTTTAATACCTTTAGGGCTAAGTCCTTTGGCTAATACTTTCCTTATAATATCGCTTTGAGTAACAATACCTATTGGTTTCTTTTGCTTATTTACAACAACTACATTATGAATTCTCTCTTTCTCCATTGTTTTTGCTATTTTAAATATATTGTCTTCAGGAGATACAGTTATTACATGTGTTGTCATAACATCTTTAACTTTTAACCTTCTCTGTGCAAATCTTAATATTTTGTTAAGGACCATAATACTAATTATTAAATTTTATATAAGTTTTTATGAAGAAAAAAGGTGTGTCACCAGTATTTTCTAGTATACTGATGGTGGCTATTCTAGCCACGGTTGTAGGATATGCCCTAAAATGGGGTATGCCTATAATGGAAAAAAATATGGCACTAACAAAGCTTAAAGAAAGCGAACTTATGTTTAATAAGATACATGACAAAATAGAAAGTGTTGTGAAAGCAGGTGGTAGCGAAGAGATTATACTTAATGTAGAAGGTAAAATAAAAGTAGATCCAAAAAATGACACAATTACCCTGGCTTTAGGTAGTGAAAGTACTATATATGCCACGGGATTTACTTGTTTTAATAGAAATTGCGAAGATGAAGGCATTTTAGGGCAGGATGATTTCGCTATATATGGTGTTAAAACAGATGCTCTTAAAAAAGGTTTCTTCCATACATATACTTTAAAAACAAGAGAGCTAGCAAGTAAAGATGGAAAAAAGTATAGAGTAGATTTGCTCTCTGTAATTGGAAAAAGTGTTAGTGATGAAAAAGTGTTGTATGGAAACAAAGGTGCAAAAATAATATTTGTAAATCTTGGTGTTGAGGAAAGTGGTGATATTATAAAAGAAAAAATAGGCATAAAAATATTATAATGGAAGAAGAAATAAGAAAATATATACATGTCGGAAAAATTAGTTGCAAAATTAGAGAAAGAATATACAAAATACTAAGAGAAGATAAAAGTATAAAATCTATTGCTAACAAAATTGAAGAAGAAATTGTAAAAGAAGGTTGTGAACTTGCCTTTCCTGTAAATATAGGAGTAGATAATATTGCTGCACATTATACACCTACAATAGATGACAATGATATAATAAAAGAAAATAGCTTAATAAAAATAGATGTTGGTCTGCATAAAGAGGGATATATAGCAGATTTTGCATTGTCTTTTACTAAAAATAAAGAATTGCAAGAACTTATAGATATTGCAAAAAGAGCATGTAGAGAAGGTTGCAAAATGGCAAAACCTGGTGTAAAAATAAAAGAAATTTCAGAAGTTATTGAAAAGGAGATAACAGAAAAGGGTTTTGTTCCTATTTCAAATCTTACAGGACATGGATTGAAAAGATATGAAATACATGCAAAACCGTCTGTACCAAATGTATCATGTAACATAGAATATGAACTTAAGGAGAATGAAGTAATAGCTATTGAACCCTTTGTTTCAAGAAATTGTAATTGGGTAGAAGAAGAAAATAGAAGTGTAATTTTTTCTATTACGAATGTTGGAAGGGTTAGAAATGATGCAGCAAGAGAAATTATAAAGATATGTGAGAAAAGAAATTTTTTGCCTATCTGTGAAAGATGGCTGGAAAACAAGTTTTCTTTAATAAAAATAAGGTTGGGTATAAAAGAGTTAAAAGAAAGGGGCTTGCTATATGAATATCCTATCTTAAAAGGAACAGACATAATTGCACAATGGGAAAATTCTGTAATTGTGAAGGATAAGCCTATAGTATTCACAG
>CAZJBU010000072.1:0-3991 GCA_964544525.1 uncultured archaeon | reverse complement strand
GCCCTATCTGTATACAAAGAAGCGAAACATCTTTTTGTTTTATCTAAAAGTTCTTCTATGCCTCTTACCCCTAAATAAGTCTCTTGCTGCCCAGCAAAGGAAGCACTTTCTATATCCTCTAAAGTTGCTGAACTTCTTACCGCTACTAATGGATCATAGTCTTTGACTTCTTTCTCTAATTGTCTATATGCTTTTTCTATTTCTTCTCTTAACTCTTTAGGAAATTTCCCTTTTAGAAAAGATTCTCTTATTTCCTTTCCCGCCTTTCTCAATTGTTTAAGATCTTTTATGTTGTATTTTTTCAAAACTTGTCTTATCTTCTTATCTATGCCATTATACTCAACGAATAGCTTGTAAGCATTTGCTGTTATTGCAAAACCTGGTGGGACTGGAATTTTTGTTTTATTGATAAGCTCACCTAAAGAAGCATTTTTACCTCCAACTAAAGAGACATCCTTCTTTGTGATTTTCCTAAAATTTAGAACCAAAGAAGACCTCATTATAGATAATTGTATTGGTTATTTAAATAATTTTTGAGCCGGCGGTGGGATTTTCAGTTTTAGAAGAAGATAACAATACCAAAACCTTAAGGGAAGTAGAAATTTAAGAAAGTGTTGGAACCTACAAGGAGGTGGAGGAACGTAGTTCCCCTTCGGTGAGGAAGGGGTAATCAAAGGGTAAGGCAAAAATCTTGACTTGCCTGCTTTTAGCAGGCGTGATATAAAATCTTGCCTTACCCTTTGTAAGGGCGGGAAAGGCGCCCTTATTTAGGGGTGCAGGGGAGAACTCCCCGCTTTGAACCCACGACCTGCGGTTTACAAGACCGCCGCTCTACCGGACTGAGCTACGCCGGCTTAAATTTGATTTGTATTTTAATTTTTTAAAAATATAACGATAAATTCATTATCTCAATTTTTGACTAAATACCCTATAAAAAATTAAAATGTAGAATTTCAATTATTGGGGCCGTGGTGTAGCTTGGTTAGCACAGTGGGCTCCAGTCTTTGGAGCTTTGAGGTCTTCGATGATTTTCTGGGAAGATACCCACTGACCCGGGTTCGAAGGAATGGCAAAGCTCCTTTCCAAACCCCAAAGGAAAAATAATTTCCTGCATCCTGAGAGATAATTATCCTTCCGTGCCTGAGAATCCTGGCGGCCCCAAATCTTTTTATTTTAAAGAAAGTTAAGAAAATTATGACGAAAGTCATAACAATTTTGTCAGGAAAGGGTGGAGTAGGAAAAACTACACTAACCTTCAATCTCGGAACAGCACTCAATGATTTAGGAAAAAATGTGTTAATAATTGATGGAAATTTGACCACACCAAATTTAGGAATTCACGCTGGCATTCCAGCATACGAAAATACTCTCCACGATGTGTTAAAAGGAAAAATTGATATATTTGATGCGATAAGAATTTTGCCTTACGGATTAAAAATTCTGCCTGCTAGTATAAATGTAAGAGACTTAGAAGGTTTAAATCCTGAGTTATTGCCTGCATATATAATAGACTTAGTTGGAAAAATAGACATTATCCTAATAGATGGCGCCGCAGGACTTGGGAGAGAAGCTATCTCAGCTCTAAAAGCAAGTGACGAAGTTTTAGGTATAACAACACCAGATATCCCTGCTTTAACAGATCTAATAAGGCTAGCCAAAATAGCAGAAAAATTGAAGAAAACGTATATAGGGACAGTAATAAATAGAGTTTCAAATAAAAGTTATGAAGCTTCAAAGGATCAAATATCTTCATTCCTTGAAGATCTTCCTATAATTGGAATAATACCTGAAGACAAACATATTCCTCTTGCCTTAAAGAAAAGAATTCCTGTATTGCACCTAAATCCTAAAGCAAGGTCAAGTAGAAAAATTATGGCAATAGCTCACAAAATTCTAGGACTTGAATATAAAGAGAAAATTCCTTGGAGAGAAAGGTTGTTTAAATTTTTTGGTTTGAGAATAGATTAGTCTATCCTAAATCTCAATATACCACCAACTCCGCCTAAATTCTTGAATTGAACGCCTTCCTCAAAATCATCGGATATAATCTCATAATCTACATTCTTTTCTTTACATATAGATTCTAATTTCTTTCTATTTGGATGTCCTTTGCTTATTAAACAAACCTCTACTGCTCCTAATTCCATTGCTTGTATGGTGTCTTCCTCTCCATATACAACAAGATCATCGCCCTTAGCCAAATGTTCGAAAAATCTTTTTAGTAATTCCCTTTCTCTTGCTAACTCAGTTTCTTTCAGTAGATTCATCCCTCTTTCTATCGTTTCCTTTAATCCTTGTTCATCAGTATAGCTCGTATCTATGATACCTATAACTTTTTTCTTTAATTCGTCACTAAAGAACTCTCTAACTAACTTTTCTTTTATTGGTCCTGGTCCAGAAACTATTATGCCTTTGAGATTAGGTTCTTCCTTTAGAAAATATTTCTCTGCGAGATCCGCAACTTTTTTTAGAAAAGAGGTAAGTAAATTTTCTCTAACTCTAGCAAAGCGCATAGCACTTTGGCCGCCAGCCCTTGTTTTTCCTGGCACCAGAGAATCAATATGCCTTTTCTTTATTAGACTTTTTCCTGCTATATAGGCAAAATCTGCGCTTTGAGAATCTAAACAGAGAATTCCATATTCTTTTCCAACTTTTGAAATTTCTTTTAATGGTTCTAAATTGAAGACTTGATCGCACCAATATAATTTTACTTTCAACGGTTGTGGAGGCTCAATAGCCCACAGCTTTATGTCGCTTCTTCCCTCTTCACCTACATTTCCACAGAAAATAACTAAACCGTTTTCGGGCAATTCTTTAAATTGTTTCAAGTATTGCAAAATCTTTCCTAATGCATCTAAAACATTGTTTCTTACTGTCTTGCTCTTTACATTTCTTGTTAAGGCAATCTCTTGAGATATCATCTCTGTTGCTTTTGCTATGTTATAGCCAGATGGCAAATACAAGCTTATCAACTCTGTGTGCCTTCCTCTTATCTTGCTCAATTCTTCCAATAACTCGCTAAGCTTCTCAACATCCATTTATATATTTTCGGCAAAATTTTATAATGATGGTTTTTATTTTAGGTTTGGTTGATTTAATCGCTGCGTTTTATTTACTTCTCGCTTACAAGTTTGATAATATGTTTGTTTTGATAATTGTTGCCATTTTAATTGTAAAAGGTGTTATTTCTGTGAAAAGTGCTTTTAATTAATCTTCTTGAAATATCTTTTTAACTTCCTTAATAAATTGCTCTACTAAATATAATTTCTGATATAATGAAAATATCTTGTTTTTATCAAAACTGTAGTACTCATGTGCTAACAAATTTCTAAAATACATAAGATTTGCTATTCTTTCACATAGTGTTTTATCTATCAAGCCTGAATTTCCAATAATCAAAAATATCTCTCTGTAAGTCGTAGGAATTCCTAATCCTTTCACTTTTATTATTTCCTCTCCTAAATCTATAACTACATTAAGAATTGAAAAAAGAAGCATAGATAACGAATAGAAGTTCCTCTTATCATCCAGCTGCCCTATATCTTTTATGTTAAGTTCCCTTAGATCTTTAAAATATCTTTCTAAGTCAGCAAATAACTTTCCTACTCTTCTTTTATCTACTCCAGCCATTTTTTGTCAATAAAATATTTAGATATTCTTTCTAATCTTGGTCTGAAATCAAGATATTTTCTTATTGTAGAAAATTTTATATTATCTAGCCAAGAAGAGTCTTTTACAAATAAAATTTTACCCTCTTTGAAAACTCTAAATCTGAAATCAGAAGGCAAATCCCAAAAAATAGATAAATGATAATCCTTTGAAGAATAGCTTAATATCTTTTCCTTTACATTCTCCTCAACATCTCTATCTGTAAAAATACAAATATCTATATCCGAATATGGCTTTTGTTCTCCTTTAGCATAACTGCCAAACAAGATTATCGCCTTTACTTCTTTTATTTCTTTCAATTTTTCAACGATATCTAAAATTT
>CAZJBU010000071.1:0-3994 GCA_964544525.1 uncultured archaeon | reverse complement strand
ACAAAAACAGTGCTATATAATCAAACTATAGTAGACGTTCAAGTTGTGCAAGGTGTTTTTGGCAGAATACTTAATTTTGGAGATTTGTATATAAGAGGTTACAAAAACTCTATAAAAATGGTTGGGATAAGGAATCCTGAGAGGATATACAAGAAGATAGAAGAAAATATTGAAAGGTATTTGAAAAAGAGATAAATTATCTACCAAATCTCCTTTGCCTTCTATTGAAATCTTCTATTGCTTTTTCAAAATCTCTCTTACTAAATTCTGGCCATAATTTTTTGCAAAAATAAAGCTCAGAGTAAACACTTTGGAATGGCAAAAAACCGCTTAGTCTTTGTTCTCCAGAAGTTCTTATAATAAGATCTGGTTCTTCCTCTATCCATAAACTTTTTTTGAATATGTTTTCATTTATCCTCTTTCTTTTTTGTTGGATAAGTTTATTTATTGCATTTAATATCTCTGCTCTCCCACCATAGTTTAAGCAAATTGTTAGTTTAAAAGTGGAGAACTTCTTTGTCCTTTCCACCAAGCTATTCAATTTATTCCTTAGCCAGAGAGGAAACTTTGATATATCTCCAGCAAAAACCACTCTAATTTTTTTCTTGTCTAAATCTTTGTTTTCTAAAGCTTTGTCAATTGCCTCTCTGAAAAGATTGAAAAGAAGCTTTCTCTCAATTTTGCTTCGATTCCAGTTTTCTGTGGAAAAGCCCCATATTGCAAGATGCTTTATTCCTTTCTCTATACACCAATTACAAACATCAAAAACCTTTCTAATACCTTTTTTATATGCTTCCTCATAGCTCAAATTATGTTTCTTTGCATATCTTCTGTTGCCATCAGGTATTATTGCTAAAAAGGTTAGAGCCATAAAAGATTTATTTAAATAAAATTAGATAAATACTTATGGATATTTTTTTCTATGTAGTATTAACTATATTTTGCTTTGCGGGAATATATGATTTAAAAACGAGTAATGTTCCTGATTATTTACCATATTTTCTGATACTCTTAGGAATTGCAAATTCTCTTCTCAATGGGTTTCTTATAGATTCTTTAATCCTGGGTTTTATTTTTTGGTGTTTTGGATATGTGCTCTTTAAACTTGGTGCATGGGGAGATGGCGATTTTTGGCTTCTTGCTTCATTAGGTTTTCTTTTTCCGAAGCCATTTTATATCCCAATATTACCTTATCCCATCTCTCTGATTGTAAATCTCTTGCTAATTGGTAGCTTATACAGTTTATTCTATATCTCATGTCTTTTGCTCATAAAAAAAGAAGTTAGAAAAACTCTGTATTCTATGACAAAAGACAACATATTGCAAATTACTGCATGTATTATCCTCTCAACTATAATGTACGTGCTTACTAAGATGAATATCTTTCTATTGCTAGGTATTCTACCAATAATATACTTGGTGGGAAAATCAGTAGAGAAAGGATTGATAAAGAAAGTGCCTGTAAAGGAGTTAAAAGGGGATGAAGTGCTAATTGATAGTAGAGAGATTAAAAGTATAGATCCGGAAACACTATTAAAACTGAAAAAAACAAGAAAATATGTGTATGTAAAAGAAGGAATAAGATGGGTTCCAACTTTTGCTATAACGTTGTTTGTGCTCAAGCACTTTGGATCTCTTCTATTTCTTTTTTTATGATATCTTCATAGAATTTCTTTATTTGATCAAATATTGCTTTAGAGGTGCCTTCTATAACCACTTTAATAACAGGTTCTGTATTGGACTTTCTTATTAAAATTGATCCGGATTCAAATTGCACTTTTATACCATCCAAGGTTATCAAAGTATAATCTTTCAATATCTCCTCAATTTTCTTCATTATAATATCCTTCTGTTCATCAAAAGCAGGAATTTTTATTTCCTCTGTATACACATCTGGTAAACTTCTTGCCCTAGCTTCAAAATCATCTATTTCCAAAATTTTTAGCATGCAAAAAAAAGCGTCATCTAAGTAAAAAATATCTTTAAAAAAATAGTGTCCTGAAATCTCAGCAGCAAAAAAAGCATCTCTATTCTTCATTTCCTCAACTACATAACTTCTGCCTACTTTAGATACATAGATTTCTCCTCCTTTGCTTTCAATAAACTCTCTCACAAAAGTAGGCATCGCAATATTTACCACAAAATTCCTATAATTCTTTTCTAAGAAGTGCTCTGAAAGAATACAAAATATCTTGTAAGGTGGTACTAAATTACCATTGCTATCCACAACAGCTAATCTATCTCCATCCCCATCAAAGGCAAATCCTAAATTGGCTTCCTCATCTCTCACTTTTTCCTTTAATAATGCCAAGTTTTCCTCATTCTCTGGATTAGGAACTCCCTTGCAACAAGGAAAATGAGGATTTGGTTTATCATTTATTACATCAAATTCTATTCCAATTTCTTCCAATAAAGGTTTAACAAAAAAAGATGTGCTTCCTTGCATACAATCTATCACTATTTTCTTTTCCTTTTTTGGTTCTGCTCTACTTAAGAGAAATTTTATATAATCCTCTAAAATGTTTTTCTTTTCCAGATTTCCTTTCCCTTGTAAAAATATCTCTTTTTTGAATATTTCTTCTATCTTTCCTATTCCTGTCTCATAACTCAAAGGAGAAGTATAGCTAAATATTTTGAAACCTTGATATTCTTTGGGATTGTGAGAAGCTGTAACCATTATCCCTCCCTTGCAATTAAGCAAATAGGTTGCTATTCCGATTAAAGGAGTTGTGGAAAAATCAATATCAATAACATCACACCCTGTGGACAAAATTCCTCTAATTAAATTCTCCTTTAAAATATCTCCTCCCTGCCTAACATCTCTACCAACAACTAAAGTGCCTTTTCCTTCAAAAAAACTTCCAATCGCCTTCCCTAATCGCAGTGCAAATTCGCCATTTATCTCTGAAGGATAAATTCCTCTTATATCATACTTCTTAAAAACAGTCATAAAACTTTAAATATAAAAAATAAAATAAATTATGGCGAAAGTCAAACTTAGAAATAAGAAAGGACAAGCAGCACTAGAGTACCTAATGACCTACGGATGGGCAATACTAGCGGTAGTAGTAGTGCTAGCAGTACTATGGTACCTAGGAATCTTTACACCAAAAGCGCCAGAAATGTGTGTCTTTGACTCACCCTTCTCTTGTGTAGGGGGAGTAGCATATGTAAATAGCACAATAGTAAAATTCAAAGTTGGTGTGCAAAGCGCTTTAGTAAATAGCGCCAGTATAACTGATATTAAGATAAATGGTAATTCAGTAACTGGATGTACTTTCCCTATTACACTAACCTTAGACACAGAAAATACCATTACTTGTGCTCATGGTATCTCTGGTCTAAGCGCAGGATCTTCATTCAGAGGAACTGTAACCTTCCAATACACAGATAAAGCAGGAAATACGAGAACATCATCCGGAAGATTCTCCGGTACTGTCCAATAGTTCAGTAGCATTCTCTTTATTTTTGTTTTTTGAACTTTTTATAATTCTAAAGAGCTTTATTGATACTACCAAAAAGCCTATACCCAAAAGAATCCACAAAACTAGATCTTTTTGATAAGTATTAACAAAACTTCCTGTTGGAACTTGCTCATATTTCTTTTTCTCTTTTTCCATAAAGACATGAACACTTTTTATTTCAGAAAGTTTCTCTTTGTTTTTGCACTGGCAATAGATAGTAATTTCGCCTTTCGAAATATTCCAATGTTTAAAATCTTCTATATTTTTCCAATCACTCCAACTTTCATTTTCATTTCTACATCTGCATTTAGAGGAATTTTCAGCAATAATAAGTAAAGAAACTGTATTTTCATCAATTCTTTGAACTTCTATATTTTGTATTCTTGGGCTAGGCACCTCTTCTTTTTCTTTTTCAAAACACCAGAAGTAAGTTCTCAGTTTTATAGTTAAGTTAGAACTCTTGTATTCAATTTTTATTTTTCTGTAATCCTTATTTATTGTCTTCAAAGATATTTCCACTGATATATTTT
>CAZJBU010000070.1:0-4018 GCA_964544525.1 uncultured archaeon | reverse complement strand
AACAAATTCCTCTGGGCTTTTTTCTAATTCAGCTTGCTTAAGTTTTATCTTTAGGTTGGGTATTCTATTCGCCAAAGCCAGAAAGAAATAATCTATCTTTTTCATACTTTTATCTTCAATCTCTTAAGCAACTCTTTTTTATCTCTATAATAATCAGATATTATTCTACTCACTTCTTCAATATCTCTAATCCCGCTTTTAACCATATATTGCAACACTTTTTTTCTAATTTCCAACTCTTTTTTAATTTCCTCATTTGAAAATCCTGTAAACATCCTCAGCGTTCTTATTAAAGTGTTTGATTCATTAGCCTTTTTTATATCGTCAGATATTGGATTCCACCTATATAAGATATTGACATCTCCCTCTTCTGTAACTTCAGCAACCTCTAGGGTTCTCCTTATATTCAATCTTCTATTTCTAAATTGCACTACTATCAAAGAAATTGCCGGTATCATATTTTTCGGAATATTTATTGGAGGGTTTGTAAGTCTTACTATTGTTTGCTCAGCTGTATCTGCATGTATGGTGCCATATACACTATGCCCGGTATGCATAGCTTCAAACATAACCTCTGCCTCTTTTTGCCTTCTTACTTCTCCTACTATTATTCTATCTGGCCTCATCCTTAGGGAATTAACTAACAAGTCAAGCATAGAAACACCTCCTTTTCCTTCTGGATTTGGATTTCTTGTTACTAAAGGTACCCAATGAAGAAAAGAAGGCAATTGCAATTCCCTTGTATCTTCTATACTTATTATCCTTTGGTTGGGTGGAAAAAATGCAGCCAATACATTGAGCATAGATGTTTTTCCTGAGCCAGTTCCACCAGCAATTAAAATAGAAAGTTCATAATGGATTGCTAACCATAATAGCGCAGCCACCTCCAAAGAAATGGTTTTGTTCTCTATGAATTGAGTAATGGTCCATGGCGTCCTAGCAAACTTTCTGATAGTTATAGTATTTCCTCTAGTCGATATAGGGAAAAGGGTTGCATTTACTCTATCCCCTGTAATTAAATGAGCATCCAACAATGGATTTAATATGGTTATTTGTCTTCCTACCCTTCTTCCAATTTGAGAAGCAAGATTATAAATTTTATTTTCTGAATCAATTTCTATATTGGTTTTTAGCCATCCATATTTTTTATGATATACCCATACTGGCTCCTTCGAGTTATTTATTACAATTTCTTCTAAGAAGTTGTCATTTAGTAGAAATTCTATTTCTCCTAGTCCAATAGAATGGAAAAGGAGATAAGTAGAAAGCAAGTTCCTTGTTTTTTCATCTAAACTAGGAAATTCTTTTTCTAAAAGCAAGGAAGTTTTCTTTTTAAATTCTTTTTTTATGGTTGAGATCTTTTCCAAGTTTGATAGTTCAGCGATATTTATTTCTAACTTTGTAATTAAATCCTGTTTAATATCTTCCAATACTATTCTTGTTGCTGGAGATATTTCAGGAAGTATAAGATTATAAATAGGAACATAATCCTTCTCCTTGAAAAAAATCTCAACTTTTACCTTAATATCTTCTGCATTAAATGAATAGCTATCCATTACTTTTTTTCCTACTTTCTCTCCACCCTTCTTTTTCACCTTTCTCATATTTTCCTTTCAATCTTCTTTAACTCTCTTTCTATTTTTTCAAACATTTTTTCTTCAGTTATATCAATAGATCTAACCTTTTTCTCAAGTTCTTTCAACCTTTTTTCATACTCTTGCAATTCTTTCTCTTTTTTTTCCAATTTTTTCCCTACAGACAACAATTTTTTTATCATTCTTTCTTCTTGCTTACATTCTTTCAGTATCTCTCTACATTTCGAAATATAAGAATTTATTTCTCTTATCACCAATTTTAACTCATCCATAATATTATTTTGAATATAAATAAAGATTTTTCTGTTTTAGCAATACACTTCTTTTTTCATATTCTTTTACATCTATTTTTGTCCTTTTGTTTATATCCATCAAAGCCTCCTCTAAACTATTAAACTTCTTTGGTCTATTTATCAAAGCCTTCCTAACATTTTCCCTTACTTCCCATACTCCTACTGGAATAGCATACTCAGGATATATCTCTCTAATCACTATTGCACTTGCCTGTCTTCTTATTTTAAATAGAAATTCTGTAATAGCAAACTTTGCAGCATAATAGGCTCCTGCCTCTTTTTCAGCATAGGTTTTCCTTCCAAAAGAAAATTCATACTCTTGCTGAATTATTGGCTTTCCTTCTTTCATCCAAATACTTTTTGGAAACCAAGCCTCAAACATCTCAAAAGAAAAGACCTGGGGAATAAGTAAAACCTCGAAGTGATTGCCCAAAAACTCGTTATGAAATACCCAATACTCATCTATCTCCTTTTCCCATTTGATATTTTTAGTCAATTCTTCAGCTAATATAGAATCTACAGCAGTAATACTCCATCTTGTAGGCACTATTTTTTTATTAATCTTTTTGCCTAATACACCAGAAGAAAATATCTTTGAAATTTCCCATACATCCTTCTTTGCATAGTTATAAAGTAGATATATAGCCTTTTTTGCTTTTAATTCATCTTCTACAATTTTTTCCACTTTCTTACTTATTTTGACATTATTCACTATATCCAACTTTTCTATTATCCCTCTTGGTCCAAAAGGCTGAACTAAAGGATCTACAGATATGGAAAATTTTAATTTTTTCCTTAATTTAGCTTCTATATCTACGAAATTCTCTGCAAGAGATATTTCCGTAATCTTTTCTTTAAGTCGGCTTTCATCTTTTACCCCTAACTTTTTACCTACTCTTATCAAAGAGTATCTCAACTTTAGTATTTCCTCTATGTTTAATCCATACCATTTCTTAGGATCATCTACAATTTCTATTAAATTCTCATCATCTATTACGGTTATAGAGGGGCCGGCATACACCTTTGGATATCCTTCTGCTCCTACAAAAACAGATTTTGGTGAAGTTCCATATATTTCCTCTTTTTCAGGCAATTTCAACTTTATTTTTATTTGCATCTCTAATTTTTTTAATATTGGACAATATCTTAAGCCACACAAATTTTTTACACCTTTACATATCACACAAAGATTACTCTTTATATTCTCAAATGCCTTAATTTTTGCTTTTAATATCTTGCATTTTATATTTTCCATAACAAATTTAGTTATAATGTTATTTCATACCTTCTGCCTCCTTTTCCATCCTTTCTCTTTCCTGAATTGCAAAACTTTCGTGAGATTTTTGGGAAGCAGCAATAATTTCTTGCGCTAAACATTCCGCAAAACTCTTTTTGTTTCTATGGGTTTTGAAAAAAGCACCTTGTGCAATCTTCCTTAAAGCTAGCAATAGCCTTCTCCTTGGAGAACACACAGCTCCAATCCTCACTATTATACCTCCTTGCTGTTGAGAAACTGCCTGTTCATATGGCGCAGCATTTTCAATAGCTCTAATAAACACCTGCAAAGGATTTTCCTTAGTTTTCTTCTCTATTATCTCAAATGCTTTTTTAACTTGATTATATATAGTATAATATTTGCCTGTGCATATGCCAGAGGTCCATTTATGCTTTTTTCCCTTATGCCCAGGAACCATGCAATGAGTTATTAACATCTCTACAATATGTTTATCCTTTGTTCTACCGTATGTCTTAGGTATTACCATTGGTTTTAAGTTTATATAAGGTCTTAGACTTTCATCTTCAACTTGCACATTATAACTATACTTTCCAAATAACTTTATTTCTGCCATAAAGGATAACTTATACAAAAAATTTATTTAAATAACAAAAACCTTCTTATATTATGACCCAAATCCCTCAAAGAACCATTCTAAAAGCCCAATCCAATCTACCAATTTTAGTACTCTCCCTAGCCACTATTCTCTCTCTCTCTCTCAATTTCTTTAATAATATAAACAACTCAAACTCAAACTTAAACTTACTATTACCTCCTTCCCATTTCTCCTCCCCTTCCTTTTCCTCTCCATACCAATCCTCAACCAACCAATCAATTAACATCTCCCTAACCCT
>CAZJBU010000069.1:0-4240 GCA_964544525.1 uncultured archaeon | reverse complement strand
TTAAGCTCCTTTATTATCTTTGCAGCGTCTTCATAAGTTCTATTTGAAGGAATGTGATAGATGAAATTGTAGTTTACAGCAACTCTTATGTTTATATTTAGATTTACAGTTGAAGTAGTTACGTCTTTATGAATTTTTTTAGCAGGAGGTAGAACACCTTTTTTTGAAATCAAATACTCCCAACCAAAAAATCCTATTGACAAAACCAGAACTACGACAACAATAATTAAAGTTTTGTTTTTCATCATTGTAATTGATTCTTAAGAAATATTTAAAAGAAACGGGAAATCTCTTGAAGATAAAATAAAAGCGAAATAATAACTTTTTATGTAAGCAAAGAAAGAAGTTCCCTAAAAGCTTTTGTATTTCTGAGGAAAACATGGAAAGATTTATTGAGAATTTTGTTTGTGTGTATAAGTAAATTTAAAAATGGTAAGCGATACTTTCTACAGCCATTATTCCTTCACTTTCAAGTTTATACTTTTTTAATTCATCCCTTCTTGGGCCAACAGATATTCCGTACATAGGTATTTTAGATTTCACTATGGGTTTATCCGAACCTTTTTCAATTACGGAGAGGTAACCACCCTTCGAATAATGATATCCTGCCGAATCACACCTTCTACATAATCGTCGAGAGTATATACTTTGTTATTGAATTGAATTTCTTTTTCGCATTTGCAATGCGGCTGCAATTTTTCTGGGAGAAACATTAATTTTTCTCCATCACATACATAATATTCTGAACTGCCATACACTGGCCTGCCAAACAACTAATCGTGAAGCCAATATATGGGATTCTTTCTAACAATTCCGCATTGTAGTTGAGCAATTGTCGAACCTTTAATAATCAGTGTACAATCTTCAAAGGATCATTTTTAACCTTCAATTTGCCCTGAAGTTTTAAAATTTAAAAAGTAAGGTTACACAAAAATAAATCCTCCCTCCCAACTAAATTCTATTTATGACGGGGAATAAACCTAAAGAGATGCTGGTCTAATTACTATGTAAAATCGAGAAAAAGATTTTTTGATTCTAATCTTTTCCCCGCTATACCTGTAAAGCCATTCAGGCTATAGAAAGGTTGAATTAGCTCTAAAAGCTTTTCTCTCAAAGCTTAATCTAAAGAAGCAAGGTGTGGGGATATAGTTATAGTTGACTCCACAGGGACAAAGAAATACAAAGCAAGAGAATGGAGAAAGGCTCAGGAATTTATAAAGGAAAAGACTAAAGAGGCTAAGAGAAAGCTAAAGAGAAAATATGGTTTCTACAAACTTACCGTAGCTGTAGATGAAGAAGGCAAAGTTATGGAGTTTAGGATAACAAGGTTAATGAAGGATGATATGGTTTTAGCAACTTTGGAAAGCTTAGAGGATAATATTGTGATTGTAGATTCGGGATATGATACAAATAGAATCTATAGGTTCTTTGAGAAGAGGGGAATAGAACCAATAATAAAACCAAAGGGTAAAAGAAAATACAAGCATAGGATAGCTAAGGAGATGCTTGGAAAATGGTTTACAGAGAGGAAAAGAATGCAAAGGCTTTATAAAAAGAGATGGAGCGTAGAAAGGGTATTTGCCTTACTCAAAGGATGGTTTGGAAAGGGAATAAAGGCTAAAAAGTATATTAGACAAGAATATGCTTTGAAGTTATTTCTTTGCTCCTCCTTTGTAAACCTTGGGAATGGAGTTGAGTTATGAAAGGGAAGAGAGGAAAGGAGAATGGGTAGAGAGTTATCTATGTCTTTGGAGGGAATTTTTGTGCAATCTTGATAAAAAACTTAAATTTTTTTATATAACCTAATATTATGCCAAGTATTAAGTTTCATGAAAGAATGAATCCTTACAAAGATGAGCCAGATAATTTAAAAGCAAGATATTATGAACTGAAAAGTTATATATCTAAGGCATTCAAGTACTTTACTTTGAGTTCCACTATAGCCCCTATGGTTGGAGGAGTAGCGCTAGCCACTAAAGGGCTTCACGAAGGGGATATAGAAGAAACCCGACAAGGCTGTTTTCTACTGATCGGTAGCGCTTTTGGGATATTCAGTGGAATACCAATAAAGTTAGTAGAGTATTTCGCTGAGCAAGAGTATTATAGTAAAATATTTTCAAAGGTTTATAAAGGCGAAATAGAATGGTCCTGGTGGCAAGAAGGATTTGATGGTGAAGGAAAAAGCACGGGGCTAAAACCCGTTAGGCAATTTTAAAATTTCAATTGCTCTAAGCATGTTTCTTTGTTATTTAGATTAAAAATATTTTTCGATTTTGAATGATTTCATTTAGGTACAATTTGCTCTCTCACATCCATAAGCAAGAGGAAGTGAACCGAATGCTACAAGAAATAATAACAAAATTAAACATATTTAAACGTAACAAAGTCCCGATTGAAATAAAACTTCTTGCTTTTACCCCGATCTTGCAGGGAATGGGAATGAGAAGAACAGGCAAAATACATAGCAATAGATGTTGAAAGAAGAGAGCTTGTTTGCATGAAAGCATATACAGCGAGGAACTACTTAAACAACATTGGATTTTGTTAAGCATGTTCTGGAATACTGTGCTAATAAAGATTTTGAGGTAATTGGTAAGAGAAATTATGCAGAGCAGGTTTTATTTGCTCGGTTTGTGGTGTAAATACATGCTGTTTTACTGGAATGTTGTGAGGAAGTGATTATGGCGAAATTAGGATGGTCACCAGTCATCCAACAAAAAAATATAAAAAGTTTTTTTTTGCGTTATAATATTTATTATGGATGGTGTTGGCTTTGATTACGAAAATGAAATAAGTATAATTTACAAAAAATTAGTAGAAAAAGGTTGCATTGATCCATCGAAACTTTCGGAAAGAAGTTTTTACAATATGCTCTCCGAGATTGAAGAAACAATTAGTAAATATGGTGGGGAAATAAAAGGAATAGATTTAATTTATCTTTCAGATCCTGAGTTTCCTGAGGAAAGACCTATGGTTTTTATAAAGTATGATGGAGGAGAAATTTTTCCGAGTGAAAAAATTGAATTGGAGGACGAAATAGAAGAAATTGCGGGTAGGTATCCAGGTACTCAAAATTTAGACTTTATTATCCAAACCACAGAACCGATTCCAGGTGAAACTAGACTTATAACTATTAAGTTTTCAGAAGAAGATTTAGAGGACAAACTTCCTTACCTTGAAAAAATATGTGGCAGTAAGGAAGAAGCCCTGAAAATCAAAGAATATATTAGAGGAATAGTTATTGATGAAGTAGAGAAATCGGGAAAACCCTATGATGAAAGTGGTATAGATGCTTTAACAAATCTCCTTATTTCCTATTGTACTAAGCTTTACGAAGCTCTACAAGAAGAAGATGGAGAGGATACATATATAAAATTAGGAGAGCTATTTATGTTAAAGAAAGAAGATTTAGATAGATATTAGGTAATAAATATTGGTAATAACACATAGGCTATTAAATTATTTGCTAAATGAAACAAAATCCCTGGATAGATGCTCTTTGATTTGAAATAAAGCCAGCAAGGGATAAAATTCCAGAAAAAGATAAATAGCATTAGCCCAGGACCATATGCATAATGAATGCTTGCGAATATCAAAGAGCTGATGATAAATGCTTTTTTATACCCATTCTTTGGAGTGTTGCAGTTAAAAGATACCCGTGATAAAGTATTTCCTCCAATGGACTACAAAAGAAAACCGGAAAGATTAAAAGAATTAAAAAATCCGAGAGAGTTTTAATAGGGGCAACGTTTTCCCCGCTCCACCAAAGCATTTGCATTCCAAATTTATTCACTATAAACTCGCTTGCATTCCATATAAACTGAACTATTAATAGAGGAACTAAGGCAAGAAGATAATACCTGGGCTTTACTCTCCTAAATCCAATTCTCCTTAAAGTTTACATTTTCTTTCCTCAATGAATAAAGCAAGAAAATAACCACGATAAGCTGGAAAGAATCGTAAAACACTAATGCAAGTGTCCAAGGTGAACTCAAATTTAGAGAAGAGACTAAAGCAGAAAAATTGATACCAAAAATTTTCAATACCCAAATAGTAAAACTTGTCAGAAGGACTGCCACCCATGCCAAAGGGAAATATTTGAGGCTTAGTTTTGCCATGATTATCACTTTTTATTTCTAATTTTAAATATTATTTTCGAGTCACCATGAAGCTCGATTTCACCTAACATATCGCAAGTATGCGAAGTTCGGCTTTGCCGAATTTGGGTGAAGCAATCTTT
>CAZJBU010000068.1:0-4304 GCA_964544525.1 uncultured archaeon | reverse complement strand
AGTTAACTCCAATCCAACGTCTCTATAGTTATCTAAAGCAACTCCTCCACCCTTAGTTTTGCTATTACCAAACATAACCTTTGGATTATATGTTACATGATTAGCAGCAAGAACCATAACATTTTCCATCATAGGAACTAACTCTCTAAACCTTTTATGAAATTGCTTTGCTCTCCTACCTCTTTCCTCTCCAGAAGAAGTTCCTGAGACAGAAAAGGCATCTATACTATCTATTATAAATAATAATTTAATTTTATCTCCACCTTCAGAACTTCTAACATCTTCGATAATAGAAAATATTTTATCAAAACCATCATCAATAGTAGGTATCTTAGTTGGTGGAATATAAATTATTCTATCTTCCTGTATCCCTGTTTGTATAGTTCTACTTCTAACATATCCATTTTCTCTATCAAGAATAACTCCAACTACATTTTCATCTTTCTTCTGAGCCATAGCCAATACTTTCTGCATTAAATAAGAGTTATGTGAAGTTATACCATTTGCCATATAGTAGTGTTTTGAAGGTATCTCTAAATCATATACTTCTGTAATTACATTTTGTATTTCTCTAATTGGGGCATACTTAGTTTGAGGATTTGGTGTAGAGCTTCTGAACATCTCAGTAAGTTCAGAATACGCAACGCTACCTTTCTTCTTACTCAAAGAAGTAGTAAGCATCTCCGTAAATGAACTGTATACTGTTTCATCAAATACCAACCGTAATCCTTCTTTATATATATTACATTTTGGAAAAAGACCTTCATTCATAAATAAAACATGGAGTATGCGAGAAGCCACAGTATTATTTACATACAAAGTTACACCCGCAGACTTAACTCCCCTTTTTCTTATTATTACTCCTATATTATTTAGAGCTATTAGCAAATGAGCAAGGAACTCCAAAACATAGTCTCTACTACAATCCCTAACCACATATGGAATATCCGCAGTATACAAAAACCCAATCTCTTTGAGCTTGTTACATATAGACTCAAACTCCACCATAGCCTTAATAACTTTAGGAACTTTTGTTATCCTATTCACTTCCATTGGAAAATATTTATAGAGCATAACAAAAGGATATGTTCCTTCCATCTCTGGAGAGAGAATATATGCAACTAAATCCTCAACAGTTTTAAAATTAGACGTTAGAGCAGATGCACACATAACTCCCAATAACTGCAAATTATCACAAGTCTTATTTCCGTAAATCTTTCTACCAATTGTAAACTCTAAATAATCTCCAACAGACAAATCCTTAACGAGCATAAAACTATCTTTCAACCCTAATTTATGGTCAGGGGTAGCTGTAATCATTCCATAATCTGTAACAATAGCTCTACACACTTTAAGCCCACCGTAATAAACATTAGTAACGGGTAAAATGCTACCATCTGGAGTAGCAACACCTGTAGGCTCATTTAAAGCATACCATTTCCCATCTTCTAACTTCTCATAAGAGACATACGGAAATGGAAATAATATCTCATCAATAGTTTTCCAACCATCAGCAAACAATACTGTATGCTTACCAACACACTTACCAGTTTTAGATTTACCGTAAAACTCATGTATACATGTCCAGGGTAGTCCTCCACCCAACAATAAATCCACAGATTTTATACCTGTAGAAGCCATATCACTTTTATCTGGAAGCCCTGAATCGTATGCTTTCCTCAATTTAGAGATTATATCTAATTTAGAACCTCCGTTATCTTTTTTAATATCTTTCTTCTTAGCTTTTGCCATAGTATATCTCACAAATTTGCTTAGGATTAATAGCAAATAAAACTTTATCAAGAAAAACAGACACGTTTACAGGATAATAAGCTGCCACTATAAACTTTTCCATAGAACATCTATCTACTACACTAAAAATCCTAACAAACGTCTCACTCTCACATACTACTAAATCTGGTTTTCTATTCTCTCTAATTATTAGCAACCAATCTATCCCAACTCTCTTTGATTCCTGTCTACACTTTACAATCCACGAATACACAGCATCTTTCTTGTAATTCTTAGTGAATATAGTATACCAATCCACATAGGCATAATGCTTAAAATCCACTATGAAAGGAAATATAGGATACTCTGGAGTTCCTATCTGAACTAAATCTAAAGCTCCTCTTTTAGAGTTCGTAACAGTGCTCTTAGAACCACTACCAGAAGTTCTCTGGAAAATATCTGGCTCTTTATTATCAGTCCACCATAAAGACAACTGTTTCAGCTTCAATCTTTCATAAGAGCCTCCCTTTTTAACACCTCTTCCAACCTTACACTTCTTTCTCTTAGACTTAGGTTTTACATTCTGCTTCATAGCTCTATCTTCCATGAATTATACATTCTATTAGTCTACATACTAACCAAACGGGAAACAAAAGTATACACTCTATCATCTTAATAACCTGTTTTATCTGCTCTATATTTTTTAGAGACTGTTTCTAACACTTCTCTAATCTCTAATACTGCATAGACGACGTCAGCCTCACAGGTAAAAATATTACCAAGCAGAGGAACTAACACTTTATGAACAGAATATTTATAAAATGGGAGCATTGATGAATCTAACAACTCTCTAACTAATGCTCTTTGTAAGAGAACTCTATACTTTTCTGGACTATTCTTTATATCCTGCATAGCTAACTTTAGCGCACGGATTATCTTTTCCAGAGACTCATTAGCCATTAAAGAGTTTATTATATCAAACACAAACTTACGCTCCTTTAGAGTAGGCATTGAACTCAACATATTACGTGCAGATTTAGTATCTGGACATTCTCTAACTGCTTCAAGAGCATTTAGAATATCTCGAGGACATCCTTCCGTAAGGTCATACAAATCACTCATAAATTCTTCGGTAAGGGTAAACTGCAAAACGCCCTTTTTCTTTTTTAAGAAAAACTTAAAATCTTTATAATCCAGAGGGCGCATATGTATTTTCACACACCTACTTAAAATAGTATCCTTAAACTTCTGAGGGTCAGTAGATGTCAGAATAAACCGAGTGAATATTGGAGGATTCTCTAAAATTTCAAGGAGAGCATCCTGTCCCTTCGGAGATGCTCCCTGAAATTCATTTAGAATAAATATTTTGAATCTCCCAAGTAACGGAGGGCTCATAGCTTCTCTTATTATATCCTGCATATCGCTCTTTCCACCTGTATCTGCTATATTAAGAGTAACTATGCTATTAGGGTGTGTAAAATGAGAAGCTATCAATTTTGCACAGGTAGACTTACCAGTTCCACGCATACCATAAAAAAGAATACAGGGAGGTAGCTCGTCTCTTTCAAACATACCCTCCATAATTCTTTTAGCCTCCCTGTTTCCAAATATGCCTTTTACTGACTTTACTTCATTATGCATTAGCTATTCTCCAAATCATCAAGAAAAGTTCCACCAGAGCCATTCTCGTGCGAGATATAACCAGGACTCAAATCTCCTGAAGCAGCCCCAGAAATAGTCATTTTAGATACAGCTTCATCTACGTTATATCCACATTCTCTCCATACTCTATCATCTTCGTTTTCCAATGCTCCAAAATGCATCCATATCAAGTTAAAGAAAGGTAGCATTATATCTTCAGGATTAGGGAGCAACCTAATAGCAACAACATCCCCTTCCTTCATGTCGTCTCTATAAGAAAATACTTTAACTTTACCATGCACCAAAGAGTCAGCCAAAACACTCAAATCTAAAATATTTATGAGCTTCTTCCTAAAAACTTTCCAATTCTTTATCTTTATCGGAAGAGTTTTCCCTTTATCACAATAATACTGAGGTATGCCGTCCGCTCCAATCTTTTTAGAAAGATATACAACACATCCTGTTTCCAAATCCGTAATATTTCCCCAACCCAACTCAGACTCGTCTAAAATCTTATCTATTATCTGCTCACTAACTCTAACAGGCATTCTAATTATAGCGGGTTTCTTATAGAACTCTGGAAAATGCTCCGAAAGAATCACACCCTGATAACATACGAACTTTTTAGCCCATAATCTCTTACCGTCCACACTATTCTCATCAGACTTAAAATAACTATATGCTAATTCACAATGCTTACAAGGCATCTGCCAATTCTTTTTCAAACAAGGTATCCCTATCTTTTCTCCTTTTCCAGAAATAGCACTCTTATGTTTCTTTAAATTTTTCTTTAAACTATCTGCTAACATTATTTCTTCCTCCTATTTCTTAGACAAAAACTTTTTTAATCTATAAAACGAATCCTCAATACTTCCCTTATTTTTTATCTTTAATCCTTGCGACCCTATAACAAAATCCTTATCCAATTCCAA
>CAZJBU010000067.1:0-4321 GCA_964544525.1 uncultured archaeon | reverse complement strand
GTACCAAAAAGTTAGTAAAGGCCATCCTCCCGCACCTTTTTTTAAATAAAGATTATATTCGACAAGATTTCCATATTCATCATGCTCATATCTTTTTATTCCTAAATCTGTTAACAATTTTTTCTCAATAAGTCTTATAGTATTTTTCAGAATTTCATCTTTTTCAACTACTTCAAAAGGCCAAACTAAAGCTAACAAGCTTGCATCTATTCTTTTATCTGAAATTTTTCCATAGGACCTTGGATAATAGCCAAAAGTCTTGCCTGCTCTTCTAATAATTCTTTGCATCTGTTTTGAAATTTTTAACCATTTCTTTTCCCTTAACCTTTCATAAGCCTTTCTTAAACCAAAGCTGCATGAGGCCAAAGTATAAATAAAGTTTTCTTTTAGGTCAGGGATTGCGCATCTTTCCTCCCACAAATCAAAAATTACACCTGAAAAACATTTACCATTCCAATTATTGCAGATTCCATTAGCAAGTAAGGTTACAACTTCGTTTATAAGCTTGTCTTCTTTTTCTTTTTTAAAAATCTCACAAATTGCCCAAAGTAAAGCTCCTGCCTGGTCAGGCTGATATTGGGAGCCTTGCTTTATTCCATGGGTTGCATAATTTTGAAAAAGCATTCCTGTCTCTCTAAAAAGCTCTGCCCTTTCCAATAGCCATCTTAGAAAAGGTTTTTGAATGTTGGTTATGCCTAAAAGATTAGCTGCATAAAGAACAAAAGCTACATCTCTTGGCCAAACCCATCTGTAGTTAGCGACATTCTTTGGATAGCAGGGATTATCTGTATCACTAGCAACGATGGCTCCATTTCTTAAGGAACATTCCAGGAAAACTTCTTTTGAGCTCCTTATTAAGATTTCAATTTTGACGTTGATATTCATAAATATATTAAATCAATTCTTTAAAATTTTACAATTTTTCCAAAATCTCAAGCATCTCTTTATCCTCTTCCAACATCTTTTCTATTTCTTTCAAAACCTCTTTTTTAGGAACTTTTATCTTTTCTATTCTTCCATCTTCGTAAATAACTGTCCTTTCAAAAAACTCGTTGTCTTCTGTCATAAATTAATCTCCTCTAAATTTTTATAAATTAATCTCTCTAGTTCTTTCCTGGTAATGTCGTTGTTGGCAATCTTAAGAGAGATATACACTATCCTATTATAGGGCATTTTAAGAGCAAATCCGTTAGCTTTTAGAAATAATTTCACAACTTCTGTTGCTGTTCTTTTATTTCCATCCAAAAAAGGATGCAAGGTTATTATATCATGCCATAATATGGAAGCGCAGTATGCTAAATCTTTTTTTAAATTTTTTGACTTTGGTTTATTTTTTATCTTATCCAATATTAATTCCAAAATTCCTTTATTTATAACTTGACCCTTAAATGATTTATTAAGCTGTATAATCTCTTCTATACTTGGTAAAATCAACTTATACATAATTAGTATCCTCCTTGCTTTTTAAATCAATTCTTTAAATTTCTCCAAACCTTCCTCAAACTTAACCTCTTCCTTTGAAATTTCCTTTATTTCTTTACTGTCAACAATCTCAAAATATCTTATTTTCTTTCCCAACTCTTTTGCTAACAAAATTTCAGCTAAAACACCATCACTGATTTCTCCAAAAACCCAAAGTTCGTCAGATATTTTTAAGAGATTGTTATTGGCTTCTCTAATTTTATCCCTATTTACACTATCCAAAAGAAAATAATCAAAAATACCATATGGAGAAATAGGAACACAGTCTTTTTCCAGAACAAATTTTACTGCATGTCTCCTAAAATAGAAATTGTGCTTAGACATAGCAACATACACTATTTTCTTATTTTTTCTTAAGTTAATTGCTGGATGCTCAAATACATTTTCGTTCATAACTTTATTATTGCGTTATTTAATAAATTCTTAATAGAATTATGAGAAGTAAAAGTAAAACAAAAAGGCAGAGGATAGTTCCTGACACTTCTATTTTAATAGACGGCTTACTTAGTGAGTACATTGAACAAGGAAAGATAAAAAAGGCTGAAATTATAATTCCGGAGTTTGTTATAGATGAGCTCCAAGCCCAAGCATCTAGCGGAAAGGAGATTGGGTTTTTAGGTTTAGAGGAAATCCAAAGGCTGAGAAATTTTAAAAACATAAAGGTAGAGATTGTAGGAAGAAAACCTACTTTAGAAGAAATAAGATTAGCAAAGAAAGGAAGAATAGACGCCCTAATAAGAGATGTTGCGAAGGATTATAATGCTGTTTTATATACAAGGGATTTAGTACAAGCTGAAGTTGCGAAGGCTTTTGGAATAGAAGTAGTTTACATTGAAAAGGAACCACCAAGGGAATTACACTTAGAAAAGTTTTTAACTTCCGATACAATGAGCCTACATTTCAAAGAAAATTGTTATGTTTATGCAAAGAGAGGAAAGCCAGGAAATTTCAAGCTAGTTAGAGCAAGCGATAAACCATTAAGCAGGGAGGAGTTGGAGGAGATAATTAAACAAATATTTGAGTTTGCGAGGCATGAAGAAAATGCTTGGGTAGAAATAGATAGAAATGGTGCAACTGTTTTACAAGTTAATGATATGAGAATTTCCATAGCAAGGAGACCTTTTTCTAATGCAACAGAGATAACCATAGTTAGACCGATTGTTAAATTGACTTTAGATGATTATAAACTTTCTGATAAATTAAAGGAAAGGATTACAAAGAAGGCAGAAGGTATTATAATAGCAGGTAGGCCAGGCTCAGGAAAAACAACTTTAGCAGCTTCTTTAGCAGAGTATTATCTGAAAATGGGCAAAATAGTAAAAACTATGGAATCTCCAAGAGATTTACAAGTAAGTAAGGAAATTACTCAATATAGCGCATTAGATGGAGATTTCGTAAAGACATCGGAGATTCTACTTTTGGTTAGGCCGGATTATACAATCTTTGATGAAATGCGTACAACAAGAGACTTCAATGTTTTTTCTGATATGAGGTTGGCGGGAATAGGAATGATTGGAGTAGTGCATGCTTCTCAAGCAATAGATGCTATTCAAAGATTTTTGGGAAGAGTTGAATTAGGAATGCTACCTCACATAGTTGATACTGTTATCTTTGTTGAGGATGGAAAGATAAAAGAGGTCTATGAGTTAAGTCTAACAGTAAAAGTTCCTACAGGCATGACAGAGGAAGATTTAGCAAGGCCAGTAGTTGAAGTAAGAAGTTTTGAAACAGGAGAGTTAAAATATGAAATTTATACCTATGGAGAAGAAAAGGTGGTTGTGCCAATAGAAGAAGAAAAGAAAAAAATTTCAAAAATTCAAGAGTTAGCAAAGAAGGAAATTTATAGGTATATCAAAGATTATGATAGTAAGGCAAAGATAGACTTCGTTGGAGATAACAAAATTGTAATTGAAGTTGGGGCAAGAGCAATTCCTAAGTTAATCGGGAGGAAAGGTAAAAATATTGAAAAGTTAGAAAAGAAGTTAGGATTAAGAATAGAAGTAGTTCCGAGGGAAAAAACTTTGAAGGAAAAAATCTCTTTTGAAATTGAAGAGGTCGGAAAAAACATAATATTCTATTTCGATCCGAAGTATGAGGGAAAACAAGTTGAGTTTTATATAGATGATGAACATATTTTTTCAGCAATTGTTGGTAAAAAAGGTAAAGTAAAAATATCAAAGAAGAGCGAGGTTGGAAAAAGGGTGTTAAGCACTTTGGTTAAGGGAGAAGAAATAAAGTGTTTCGTTTAAAGTGTTTAAAGATTAAAAGATTATTTGAAAAATAATTTTGGATATGTAATATATCCCCTTTAGCTGTGATTAATTCGTCAATCGTGGATATTTAGACAGAAACCCAATATAAATACCTCTTTAGACTTCAATTATGGCAGAAGTTAAAGGAATTCTTGGCTTGCTAGTATGGGTCTTTGTAGTAGCAATAGCAAATTGGGCAGGAGTCTCATTAACAGCAGGATTTCCAGCAGCAATGATAATAGCAATGGCATTCATGTTAGTGGTATATGCACTAAGAGATCTAAAAGTAAATGAAAAAATGGTAGATAATCTATTTATTTCAGCAGCAGCCTTTGCATTATTTGCAGCAGCCTTTGAAGTGCTAAAGGTGGGAGTATCTTCCTTCGCAGGAGTAATAACTTATGTAAATTATCTAGTATCATTAGGTTATGTACTTTCTTGGATTTGTGCTGTATTAGCAGCAATAGTATTGGCAATGTCAGCATTTAAATAAATTTGATATCTTTTTGGAATTTTTTTTGTTTTTAACCTTTTTAAACTTTTTCTTTTTAATTATTTTTATATTTAGTTATATCGTATCCTTATTT
>CAZJBU010000066.1:168-4373 GCA_964544525.1 uncultured archaeon | reverse complement strand
ATATATTTTAGCAAGATCAATTTCATACTTGTATAAGCAGGAGTTGAGGTCAATGGGCAAATAATCAAGACAACGCTCGTTGAAGCGGGATGTCATATCCCAACCAGATTCATGCTCTGCAGTGATATGATTAATATAGTGATCACAGTATCTAGATAGATTTTTATAAACTAGATGTTTTTCTGCTCTTTTGCTGTCCATCCAATAATTTCTTAATTCTTCTTCAGCAACTTTTATCACTTTTCTAAGCCATCTTTTATCTTTAGTGACTTGAAATATTTCCAAAATCATAGAAGTAAGGAAAGGAGGCTGCGAATTGCCAAGATTGTAAAATCTATTTCTAGATGGAATAATGCCAAACCTTTTGTAAAGATAAACAAAGTTATCTACCATGCCTTTTGCTAAGGATACTTTATTAGATTCTATTAGCCCCAAAATAATGAAGTAGCTATCCCAATAGAATTGATCATATTTGAATATGGTATTATTTGGTGAGATAAAAGAATTTGGTAGGCCAATATGAATACCTTTGTCCTTTGGAAGATAGAAAGTTATTTTTTTCCAATATTTTTCTATATATTTAAGACATTTTTTATAGTTCCCTTTTTTCATGATTTTATTAATTTATATTCAAATAATTTTAATATTTTAAAGTTGCATAAAAAATTAGAGAAATACTTAAGGAAATATATAATTTTATGTAAAAAAGTTTAAGAATAAACCAATTTATGGAATCCCCTTCTTTGCTTATAGAAAAAGCTTATGAGAGAGCAAAAAAGGTTTTGTTAGAAAATTCCTGCAAGTATGGTTTACTCGCCTCTGGACAATACTACAAGGATATTTGGGGTAGAGATGCTTTAATTTCTTGCTTAGGCTTAATAGCAAGCAAAGATGAAAAATTGATAGAGATTGCAAAAAGATCAATAGACACTCTTGTAAAATTCCAAAGGGAAACTGGCCAATTACCTAACAAAGTTTCTCCAGATTTGAAGAAGGTTGGCTATGGAGAAGGAGGATGTATAGATACTAGCTTATGGTATCCAATTGCTGTTTTAAATTTGAGTTTGGCAATAGATGATTACGAATTTTTGGAAAAGCATAAGGATAGCATAAGAAATGCTATTGAATTTGCAAAGGCACAAGATGTTAATGGCGATTTTTTGTTAGAGGTTTATGACGGAAGTAATTGGAACGATGTTTTGATAAGAAATGGGAGGGTTTTAACGACTAACGCTTTGTTTTATGCCTCTCTTAGTGCATCTGAGAAAATTCTAGAAATAAAGGATTACTGGAAATTAAAATTGAAAGAAAATTTTAACCTTCTGTTATGGCCAAAAAAAGAAAATCTAGAAAAGATCCAAAAAGAATTTGGTTATTCCTCTATAAACAAAGATTTTGAATTTGCTTTGAGAGATGGAGAAAAACCTTACTATTTTGCTGAAGTTGGTTATAGGAAATACGACTCAAGATTTGATGTTTTTGGTAATATCTTAGCGGTTTTGTTTAAAGTTTACGATGAAGAAGAGAAAAGAAATAAAATATTGCAAGAAATAGAAAATAGAAGATTGTATGAACCCTATCCTATTAAATGCTTAGATCCACCTATTTTTGAAAATGATTTCTTTAGACCTTTCTATTTTAGGCAGAATGATTTACCTTTCTTAGAGGAGCCAGGTAATTACCATAATGGTGGAATTTGGCCTTTTATAGGAGGATTCTATATTTTAACCTTGCCGAAGGAAAAAGCTAAAGAAAGATTGGAAAAGCTTATAGAATCTTGCAAGCTAAACAATTGGAGTTTCCCAGAATGGATTTCCTCGAAAGATTTTAAACCTTACGGAAGCAAATTCCAATCCTGGAGCGCTGCTATGCTTTTGGCTAGTATAGAATATTGTTATGGTGATTTTAAAATTGTTTTCTAATGAAATTATATGAGACTTTTGATAAAACTTCAATCTTTAGATTCTTACTATTATGATAGAGAATATTATACAAAAATTCAAGGATTAATTTTTAATTTATTAAGAAATAGCGAATATTCTTTACTTCATGACAAAGGAGGATATAAATTCTTTTGTTTTTCTAATATTTTTCCTTTTTCTGAGTTTATAAATGAAGGGGATGAAAGAACTTTAATAATTTCATCTCCGGATAGATACCTTATAGAGGTAATAAAGAATAAATTAATAGAAAAAGAATTTATAAGCATAGGTAGGTGCGAATTTAAAATTACAAATATAAATAAGTTAGATATAAAATTGCAACATAATTGTAGATTGATAGCTTCTACACCTATAATTGTGAGGATACCTGAATGGAATTATGAGAAGTATAATATCCCAAAAGAGTATAGGAAACCGAGATATGTTTATTGGAGACCAGAATATAGTTTTGAGGCATTTGTAAAACAGCTGGAAGAAAATCTAATAAAAAAATATAAGGAGTTTTTTAAAAAAGAAATATATATTGACAGAATTTTTGAGATTTTTAGGTTTATTAAAGGGCCTATTGCTGTTCCTGTAGATATAAAAGGAAAAAAGCAAGTCTTTGTTGGCTCTCTTTGGGAATTTTCTTTTTCTGTTCTTTCTAAAGCTCAAATGGAAATATTAAAATTTGGAATTGATTGCGGATTTGGAGAGAGAAATAGTTTAGGTTTTGGTTTTATAAATGTTATCTAATTTGTATCCTATTGACCTTCCGCGGATCTTTATAAATACTCCTTATCATCCCACATTCCCGAAGCCCTTCTTTTTAAATCCTTTTCTATACCAATAAATTTTAAGGAGTTTCGGTTTGTTTTAATCAGACATGAGATGGATTGAAAGTCTATATATTCTTCAGGTAATACTATACTATAATCAAAATGTTTTAATCAGACATGAGATGGATTGAAAGGCCAGTCTGAATTCAAAGTCATATACATCTTCTGGGTTTTAATCAGACATGAGATGGATTGAAAGTTTGCCATAAATATAGCAAATTGTGCTGCTTGTGTTGGTTTTAATCAGACATGAGATGGATTGAAAGTTTGTTAGTTCGTCTTTTGGACAATCCTTAACCCACTTGTTTTAATCAGACATGAGATGGATTGAAAGAGAAGAAAAAACCTGGATAAATTAATATTATTAGGATTGTTTTAATCAGACATGAGATGGATTGAAAGATTTAAAGTTATGAAACTTCCGATAACTTCTTATGCCTGTTTTAATCAGACATGAGATGGATTGAAAGATTGTGTCATCACTATCTGCCTTAAACTCAATTATTAGTGTTTTAATCAGACATGAGATGGATTGAAAGGGAAGCCATTCGATGTTTGACGTAATCGCAATCGACAAGTTTTAATCAGACATGAGATGGATTGAAAGCTTGCTTGGTGGAATGATAGCTGGCAATACAGAAGACCGTTTTAATCAGACATGAGATGGATTGAAAGATCTCACCAACCTTTCTACAACCTTTCATAATTATTCTTGTTTTAATCAGACATGAGATGGATTGAAAGTTATCAAATCATTTACGTGAAACTCTGCATTAATCTTGTTTTAATCAGACATGAGATGGATTGAAAGAAAAAATTTCCTATGCCAAAGTGAAATCGGTTTCTCGGGTTTTAATCAGACATGAGATGGATTGAAAGAACAGGCTCATCTGACCCTGTTTTGACTGGAATTAATGTTTTAATCAGACATGAGATGGATTGAAAGACCAATTCAGCGGTAAAAGGAACGGAGGATATAATAAACGTTTTAATCAGACATGAGATGGATTGAAAGTTTTTCCGCTTCTGCATACGTCTTATGGTTATTTCCAGTTTTAATCAGACATGAGATGGATTGAAAGCCTTCCATTACGAAAGACAGTAGTATAAAATTGATGAGTTTTAATCAGACATGAGATGGATTGAAAGTGTTTTTCTTGTTCCCCGTCTTGCCCTTCTTCTTGCGTTTTAATCAGACATGAGATGGATTGAAAGGAAGTACTTACCTTAAACCACCTTCCACTTAATAACTCGGTTTTAATCAGACATGAGATGGATTGAAAGTTATTTGTTCTTCAGGGTATTCTGTGCTCCATCCCCAAGTTTTAATCAGACATGAGATGGATTGAAAGTTGTCCTCTTTTGGAAGCAATGCTTTTAATCCTAAAAGTTTTAATCAGACATGAGATGGATTGAAAGAAAAAATTTCCTATGCCAAAGTGAA
>CAZJBU010000066.1:0-68 GCA_964544525.1 uncultured archaeon | reverse complement strand
ATCGGTTTCTCGGGTTTTAATCAGACATGAGATGGATTGAAAGAGAAGAAAAAACCTGGATAAATTAA
>CAZJBU010000065.1:0-4426 GCA_964544525.1 uncultured archaeon | reverse complement strand
TGTTTGTAGAGCATGCTCAACCGATTGCTTGATAAATAAAGCCACAAAGTTGGGAAAAAGTTATGGATTTAATGTTTTTGTTGTGCCTGGTGGCTCTTGCGTTGAAGAAATTGTAAGAAAAGAGGGATATAAAGTAGTTATAGGTGTTTCCTGCCCAATGGAAGCAAAGCTAGGATATCATAAGCTAAAAGACTATTGCAAGGTCTTGCAGGCAGTATTACTAACTAAAAATGGATGTGCTGGAACAAAGTTTAACCTTGATTCGTTAAAGGAAGTTTTAGAACATTTTAAAATCAATAGATAGGCTTACAAGGAACTAGCTTTGGTCTTCCTCTTCTCTTTTTTATCTTTATTTCTACATCTTTGAAAAGTTTAGAGTTCAATACAGAATAACTTATTTCTCCACCTAAGATTTTTCTAACGTTAAATAAATCTGTATCTCTAAAGGTAGCTTCAACCTCTGCCTTGATATCAAACTCATTATCCTTTTCTATCCTTATTGAAAAACTCTCTGTATCTGCACCTATTCTATACCAATAATCAATATATCCAATAATATTTCCAGGATGTAAATACTTCTCATCTTTTATAACTCTTGTATTTCTATATTTTTTGTTATCATTGGGATCTGAAAATTTTGGATAATATATGGTACAGCTAGGAGAAGGCGAGAACATAACAATTATAGATCGAAAGTCATATCCATAAGTTTCTTCTTTACACCATGCATCTATTGCTTCAACCAAGCTTATTGTAAAATAGGTTCCCTCTCCGCATATTCCATCCTTACATTTTGCAAGCCAGAATTTTCTTTCTATTGAAGGTCGTACAGATCTAAAATATATTAACTCTTCTCTCTTGTGATTTCTTACCATAATTACTATTATTTAAAAATAAAAATTTAAATTTATTTTTTTATTTAAAGTAAGGCAAGTATCTTTATGGCATTCGAAGATATTTTGTGTGAGATTTTACTAAAAAGTTCTTGCCCGCCTGTAGATACCCAAACCTTGCTCATTGAATATGTCTTAATTCCTTCTGTTTTGTTGATAATTTTTCTGACTTTTGCCGCTAAGGAATTTTTGAGAGGCACCGGACTAAAACTTGATTTTCTTTTAGCAATAATTTTTTACATTGTTATTATTTACCAAGGTTGGTATGGGTTTATAGCAAATTTAGGGATGTGGCTGATTCCTCTATTCTTAATAATAATGGCAGGATACTTTTTTATAGGCAGATGGCTTCTGCCACATCCTAAAACTATTGTTAGCGCTGCAAAAGATATAAGAGGATGGTACGAAAAATCAAAAAAAGAATTATCCACAGAAGCGAAGTTAGAGGCAAAATTGGACGAGATAAGATCTATAATCGACAAATTGCAAGCAAAGAGGGGGGAAAGAGATACTTTGCCTTTGAATGACCCAGAACGAAGAAGACTCGGAATTGAAATCTCAACATTGCATGATGATTTGGCTAAAATTGTAAAAGAAACGAGAGATATCATAAGAAAAATATATGGTACTACTCAAGAGCAGGACATCCAAAATAGAGCTAATCAAGGAGATGCTTTGGCCAGTAGAATAAAGAGAATACATGATCTTTTAGAAGGAGAAGGAATAAAGTTTTTAAATTAAAATAATTTAATCTCCAATTTAAAAAAATTCTAAAAAGCTAGAAAAAGAAAAAGACAAAAAAGTAAAAAAACTAGCAAATAATCTCAGAAATAGAGGTTTTAATGTGTAAAATTCAAAGCGAAGGGAATAAGATTAAAGTTTTTAAAAAAAGTTTCAAAAAATTAAAAAAAAATAAAAGATTTATTATTTTCCTGTATCCTTCGTCCTTACCTAATTATAGCCTTTCTATTCCTAACTTTTCCCAGATATCTCCTTCTGCCTCTTCATCTTCACGTTCTCCAATATATTTCCCTTCCTCTTTTAATTCTTTTTTCTCTTCCTGAGTTTCATGATATCCTGTAAGAACTTCAGCTTCTATTTCTGGATTTATTTCATATTTTTTAAGGATATCTTCTATTTTAGGCTCTTCTTTTTTCTCTCTTTTTCTAACATCCTTTTTCTCTTTTCCTTCCTTAACTTTTTCTACTTCACCAGAAACTATATTTTCATAGAGTTTCGCTAATCCTTTGGACATCCCCCTCAAATCATTGTACAACTCACTCTGCCCTAAAATTTTTGCACCTTCAGCTGCATAATAAGTTCCAGTAAATGCTAATAGTACTGCTGCCTTATCATAGTCATTTCCTATTACATGATAAACGGCGGCTAGGACCTTCGTGAATATATCATTAGCTTTATTACCTGCAAACTTATCATCTTTTTCTTCTTTTTTTACACCCAAGCTCTCGTATAGATCCTTTTCTATGTTTGTTATTCCATCTAGTGCATATACTGCTGAAATTAATTCACCCACAGTCATACTTTCTAGCATTTCATTTGGAACTCCTGCTTCTTTTAGTGTCTTATAAGCTTCTGCTATACTACTTACTATTTCTGATGTGTCCTTTCTTTTGCCCCCTTTTCTTAAAAAACGTCCAAACATTTTTACCACCTAAAAATAATAGCATTCGTTTATATATATTGTTTTCGGTTGTAGAAGATATATTTTAAAGTAAATAATTTTTACGTCAAGATAGCAAATAATGGATTTTTCGCCTTGTACTTTTCAAACAATCTTTTATCTTCTTCAGATACGTTTTCTAACATTTTTTCTATAGCGTCATCATAGGACAAATATATTTCCCCCAGCCTATCATACATTCCTCCATATCTAGCAATTTTCTTTGAGGCATCCATAAGCCAATAACTGTTTGTTAATAGAGAAGTAGCTTCTGGATATTTTGGTTTTTCCTCTGACGGAAGAGAAGGTAACTTTCTCTTTGGAAGTTCAACATTGCTTATCCTAATTTTTGCATCATACCAACCATTTGTGATTTTATCTTTGGCGCTATTTTCTACCAACTCAGCATTCCCCAACCCAAATAATTCTCCTAAGGCGCCTAAAAAAACTGTAGGAATTCTTAGAGCATCTTCAAATAAACTGTGCCCCTCATATAGCACAGTTTCTCCCATATTTCACCACAAAATAATGATAACTTTTTTATTTAAATAGTTTTCTGAAATGAAAAATATATTTTAAGCTATATAATAGTTTAATAGTTTATCTCTCTTGAACTCTTAATTTTTCTAATTCTGGAAGATCAAAAGTCATATTCAGTTCTCTATCTACAGCGAGAACTCTAAACTTGTCAATATCTACTTTCCTTAAAATTGGAGAAAGTAAAGCCTCTTTAGGAACTATATTAATTTCAGTTCCTGGAAAAAGACAGGAAAAGGCTGGAAGCAAAACAATTTTTATCTTCTTGTTTTTATCCTCTCCATATAGAAAGCAAGGTATTTTTTCTTTTGTACCTACCTTGCTATAGAAAGCTATTGACGGATGCTCATGAGCCAAAATTAGAACCTTTCCTTTGAGCTTAGCCAAATCCATATCTTTATCTCCATGTAAAAACACATAATCTTTCTCTTCATAAATCTTGCAAACCTTTACTTTTTCGAATTTCTTTGTAATGTTTTCTATATAATTGTCGTGATTTCCCTTAACTACAATAATTTCCTCAAAATTTTCCGATAAGAATTGCAAAAAGTTTGAAATTTCTATAAATTCGTGAAGATCTGCCCTTGAAAATTTATTCTTTATATCACCATTTATAATAATCTTTTTAGCCTCCTTTCTCATTTTTATAAGTTCTTTTACATCGTTGAGTATTTTCTCAAATTGAATTTTAGGCACAAAAGCGCCATAGTCACTTGCTACACTTCCTTCAAAGCCTAAATGTAGATCAGCAATGCATATTGAAGATATCTCTTTCACAAAGATCGCTGGATATGGAACTAAGAAATCTACTTTCCCAGAAAAAGTCTTAAACCTTTTCATTTTTGTTTTATCTCTTTCAAAACTTCTTTGTAAAGCTTTATTAATCTTTTCTTCCTATCTTCCATTAAAATAATATCTGGCTCTCCCATAACTATCAAATTATGTGCAAAAGGAGAAGGCACTTTTGTTTTTATCACTTTTATTTTCATTTCTTTTTTCCTCAAACTTTCCAAAACTTTTTTTGCATTTTCTAAATCCATAACATCATACAAAATTTCCCTATAAGTCTCTTTAACAGCAGGAAAATCTTTATCTATTTTTTCACAAATATTGAGTAAAGTTTGGGCACTAATTTGTTGCTTACTTACACTTATTTTATAACCTTTGTAATTTCTTAAAACCAGTAGGCTTCTTGCAGCATTATGCCTAAACCTTCTTTTCATAATCTCAGCCCTCCTTATATTTTTCTTTAAAAGATCTTCTAAATCTTGCTCTAATAATTCCTTTAGCACTTCCTCAAAGTCAATTCCATAAC
>CAZJBU010000064.1:0-4428 GCA_964544525.1 uncultured archaeon | reverse complement strand
ATTTACCGCTCTGGCAAATATTGTTGTTACAAACAGGTGCGACCTCAGATGCTGGTATTGTTTCTATTATGCCAGAAAAGGCAAAAAGATATATGAACCATCCTTAGAGCAAATAAAGGAAATGCTGCTAACTCTAAAAAAGGAGAAACCTATCGAGCCTACAGCTGTGCAACTAACAGGAGGTGAACCTTTGCTGAGAGAGGATATTTTGGATATTATAAAGCTTTGTAAGGAGATGGGCTTTCAGCATGTACAGCTTAACACAAACGGAATAAGACTTGCCTTCAATAAGAATTTGGCGAGGAAAATAAAGGAAAACGGATGCAATACCCTTTACCTTTCCTTTGATGGAGTTTCAAAGGAAACGAATCCGAAAAATCATTGGGAAGTACCATTCCTTCTGAAAAATTGTAGGGAAGCAGGATTAAAAAGTATAGTGCTTGTCCCGACTTTAATCAGAGGGATGAATTCTCAGGAGATTGGAGAAATTATAAATTTCGCTTTAAATAATCTGGATGTAGTAAGAGGGGTAAATATTCAGCCAATTTCTTTTGTTGGGAGAGCAAGTAAGAGGGAAAGGGAAAAGCAAAGGATTACCATTCCGGGCGCAATAGAAGAAATAGAAAGGCAGACTAACGGTGCGATAGGAAAAGAAGACTTTTATCCAGTGCCTTTTGTTGCTCCCCTTTCTGATTTCGCCTCCTTACTTTCAGGAAAAGAAAAATATAAGTTCACTACCCATTTTGCCTGCGGAGCAGCTACCTATGTATTTTTGGATAGAAGGAGGGAAAAGGTTATCCCTATAACCAGATTTGTTGATGTTGAGGGCTTGATGGAATATATAAAGGAGAAAAATGCAGAAATGAAAAAAGGAAAGAGCAAATGGCTTACAGCTTTAAAAGTTCTGCTAAATATAAATAAATTCATAGACAAGGAAAAAAAGCCAAAGGATTTAAATTTAGGAGCAATCCTCAAATCAATCTTGATAAAAAGGAATTACAAAGCCCTTGCAAAATTCCATTATCAATCTTTATTTATCGGGATGATGCACTTCATGGATGCTTATAACTACGATATAGAAAGGGTGCAGAGGTGCTGTATTCACTATTTAACTCCTTCTCCTAAAGCACCAATAGTTCCCTTCTGTTCTTTCAACTGTCTAACATCCAAAAAAGAGAAAATAGAGGACGAGTATGGCTTAACAGAAGAAGAATATAGAAAATTGCATCCGAAATGGAAGGGTTTTGACCAAGATGTTTACAAAAGGAATGTCAAAAAATTAGAGAATAGCAGAATTTATAAGGAATGTTATGGAAAATTAAAAAATTTCTTTGAGTAAGGATTATGGATCTCATAGTAAATAAAGAGAAATGCCTAAGGTGTGGAGCTTGTGTTGGAGTTTGCCCTTCCAATGCTCTAAAACTTTCAGAAACGGGAATAGAATGGAATAAGGAATTATGTAAGTTTTGTAAGTTATGTAAGCAAACATGCCCTATGGGCGCAATAGATTTTAAATAAAACTACTTACTTTCTTCCTTTCTTTGCTTTTTAAGAATGTCAAATATTGCATTCAAAAACTACTGTCTTTAACTTTTTCTTTCTTTTTTCATCCTTAAAAGAAATATAGTCCACATTATCTATATTTCCTTCTATATCACCTCCATTCTGAATGGTCAGAGAATATTGTTAAAAAGAAAATCGCTGGGGGCAGGATTTTCTCTTTTGGATCAAACCTTTTCTAAAGGTTTTGGGCGTAGGAAATCTGAGAAGGAATGGCAAAAGGAGGTGGAGGAACATAAGAGGGGTGCAGGGGAGTATTCCCCGCTTTGAACCTGCGCTCCCTTGCGGGAAGGAGGTCTCGAGCCTCCCGCCTTAGACCTGACTCGGCCACCCCAGCTTAATAACTATTTCATTTTTTAATTTTAAAATTGATGACATTTCATTCTCCAAAAAATGAAAACCCGATGAAAAAAGCTTTTTTGGTCTCCAAACCTGTTTTTTAAGTTTTTCTGGATGAAGTTCCAAATGAAACAAAGGTGACCCCCTAAATTGTGTAAGATATTTAAATGAAAAAGAAATGAATTCATTATGAACGAAATATCCTACATCTTAGGGTTTATTAGGGCAAAAAATGCTGAAAAAAGAGGATATTTCAGGCTAAAAAATTACCAAACCTTTATCGAAATCGCCTCGAAATATCTCAAATTAAGTGTTAAATTAGTAGGTAAATATCCAATGATATATTTTTCCACAAGAAAGTTGAATGAATTGGCAAAGAGTATTGAAATAGACTATGAACAATATATTGCTGGCATAATAGATGCTAGAGCATATATTAATCCAAAGAAAAGGCTTATTAGGATATCTGGTAAAAGAGAATTCTTAGAAGAAACTAAAAAATTACTAGACAAACTAAATATCCCTGCAAAGATTAGAAAATTAGGCAAATATAATTGCTTAGAAATTGAAGGTTTATTTAGATGCTCGTTGGTCTATAAAAAAATACCTTGTAGGGTTAAAAAAGATAAAATTAGAAAGTGCTTAGAATATGGGTTTACAGTGTAAACCAACTGGAAATTTAAAGTTATCACAAAAATGGAATTATGCCAAAAGCCAAAACTAAAAAAACTGGAAGAAAAATAGATATTTCCAAAAGAAGAGGATTATTTTCGCCAAGAATTTCTGAACTGAAAACAGTTTGCACCAAAGAAAAAACAATAGATGCCAAAGAATTTGACCCATTTACTATCTCAACAGCAATATTAGGATGCAACTCCGCAATACTAACTATAGAAAATCTAGATTTAATTCCTGAAGAATGGGTCAAAGATGCTAAAAGAAAAGGAAAAAAAATAGATCAAATTGAAATAATCAGACATTCTCCTCCTCTCAATGTGCAACTATACAGATCTCCAATAAAAACATTTTACCATTTATTAGCAAAAATAGAGGAAGATCCTAACATTTATCCTTGGTTTAGTATACACCCAAATAAAGAAACATGGCCTCTTGAGTTCAGATTAATAGATTTATTTGAGGCTGAACTTATTAGAGACATTGCAAACAGCATAGGTGAAGATATCGAGGTAAAAGGATCTGGCAACGAAATATGCGGAAAGATACCTTCAAGATCCCAAGAACTTTTAAGAATATATAGAAGATATGGTATAGACGAGGTATTTGAAGAAGATCTTGAGTATCAAAAAACTTACATTTCAAGTATAAAAAGGAAAGATGAAGATTTCTCTGATTGGTACAATATAAAACCTTCCTGTACTTGCGAATATAGTAAGTATTCGCATACTCATTATAGACATTCTCTATGCCCTCATATAATTCTAACATTAAAGGAAGCAGAAAAACAAGGATGGATAAAGATCTTCCCTAATTTAACACAATACGCATTAGATTGGTATTACAACCTGAGATTTAGAGTCCTAAAAAGAACAAAACATGGCAGAAAACCCTTTACAAGAACAGAAAGCGATCTCTTTATCCAATATTTCATAAAAAATTGCGGAAAAGAAAAGCTATTTATATTTTAATGACAGTTACTATTCAATATAGTTAAGCCCTAATTCTTTTGCCTTTTTTATCACAGCAGAAAACTTTTTGTGAGAGATAATTCTATTAATATCTTCTCTTTCTCCTGCCCTAAAACAAGGTCTATACTGATCCATTAGATTTACTATGCAATTATCTTTAATGTTCCTATATATCCAATCTAAGATTTTAAAAGAACAACAATAAATGTGATTTGGCAAGATAAGATGTCTTATGCAAAGGTCTGCTCTATCAAAATCGATGCCCAGCAAATTTCTTGTTATTGTCTCAAAGTAATTCCTAACATTAGATAAATCCCTAGCACAATTGTTATTTCCATATTTAAAGTCTGGAAGATATAAATCTACAATTTCATTTAATATCTCTGATACTTTTGCTGTATGATAAAAATTAGAATTCCATACAATAGGTATATTAACTTTCTTTTCTTTCAGTATTAGCAACACCTCTAGAATATTTTTAAGATAAGGGAGAGGATCTCCTCCTACAAAATTTACATTCTTAGCACCTTGCTTTATTCTTCTTATAATAATATTTGCTAGCTCTTTTGGAGTAATAGAGTAGCCTCTTTCATACCAATGAGAAATCTCCCAGTTTTGGCAATAGATACAGGAAAAATTACAACCCATAAAGAAAATTGTATGAGAAGGTACCAAAAAATATTCTTCCCCAAAATGTAAAAATTCTGAAGATATTAGTATATAATTTGGCGCTTTGCAATAACCTTTTTCTCCATTTATCCTATTAACTTTGCATTTTCTTTCGCAAAGCTCACATGATTTTAAAATTTCTAAGATTTCCTTTATTAAACTCTCTAAATCTGCCTGCAAGAAATTTGCTTTCTTTTCATTTTGTAAAATAGCA
>CAZJBU010000063.1:0-4443 GCA_964544525.1 uncultured archaeon | reverse complement strand
TATAGATATTTTAAGGAATATTTATCTAACCAAACAAGAAGCAAGAGCTGTAATTTTGTATGGTAAAGAAGGTATTAAGAGGATATATTTGGATGAATTAAAAGAAGGCAAAACAGTCTATGTAATATGTACTGATATAGAAAAAACAGAAAACCTTCTTGGAAATATCTTTTTGACAAGATTTACAAGAGAAAGAATAAAAAAGAAAATTTGGATATATATGATTACCTCCAAAGAAAGCAAAAAATTTTTAAAAAAATATAAATTTATCAAGATAAGGTATTTTCCTTTTGATTTTATTACTCCAGCGAGTTTTTCTTCTTATGGCAATAAGCTAAACATAACTTTATGGTCAGATGAGCCTATTGTCTTTTCCGTTGAAAATAAAGAGATTGCAAACTCCTTTAGAAAATATTTCGAATTACTTTGGAAAATATGTGAAAAATAGTGATGATATCCAACACCAACATTCTTTAACTATGCGATATTTTTTCTTAATTATGGTGGCGAGCGATAGAGTTAGAAGGGTAAGAGAAAAACTAAGAAGAGAAAAAGAAAAGAGAGAGTATGCTAAAAGAGTATTCAATGCAATTCTTTGTAAATGTATAGATAGAGGTATAAAAGCCTTTCCTGGAGAGGAAGAAGCCATTTTAAGTGAATTAGTTAATGCAACAATTGAATCTTTTGGAGGAAAAGGGGGAGAAACAAAATTTCCAGATCTCTACACAAAAAAGGAATATTTAGTATGCAGAGATAAGCTATCTAAGTTTATTCGAGATCTTTATAATATATTTAAATCACAAAGAGAAAATGTTGAAAAATTAGCAGATTTAGAAGTAGATTCTAAGGTTGTTGATGCTATAGGGCTATTGATATACCCTATAGACGAACCTGGAGATGCTCTTACTAGACCATATACAACAAATTTGCTTATAAGAAATTTGACAGAAAGATGGCACGGGCCAGCTCCATTAACAAAAAAAGAAACAGGTTTTTGTAAATATGAATATGTAATGGATTTACTAACATATCATGATGCTTTGAGAATATTAGAAACAATGTCAGAAAGTGAAATTAACGCTATTACAAAGATATCAGGAAATATGATAAAATATATAGAAGAGGATTGGGTTTTTATAAGAGAGATGTGGAAGAAAGGCTATTCTATATGACAAATTTATTTTTCCATTAAAATTTTTCTTACAGGGTAATTTATTTCTATTTTCTCTTTGTCAAATCTCTTCTTTATAGCCTTTATGAGTTCATGTACAAGAAAACCTCGATATTCTGGTTTCTTAGCTCTAATAATTATAGAGAAATTTATATTAGAATCAGCAAACGTATGGAATCTTACCAAAGGTTCAAAGGATTCATCACAATACTCTTTAAATTTCTTTTGAAATTTCTTTGCCTCGTCTATTACTATTTTTTCTACTTTTTCTAAATCGCTCTCATAAGAAACACCACATTCTATAATTACAGATGTTTCTTGCTCAGGCAACGAAAAGTTTACTATTATACTTTCGGCAAGTTTATTATTAGGAATAATAACTACATAGTTTGCCAATGTTTTTATTCTGGTGGATCTCCATCCTATATCTTCAACAAATCCTTGAGTACCATCTTCTAACTGAATAAAATCACCAACTTTTATTGGTCTATCGCTTAAAATATGAATACCTGCGAAGAAATTAGAAAGGGTGGTTTGCAAGGCTAAACCTATAGCTAGCCCACCTAATCCCAATCCTGCAACTAGGGGAGTGATTTCTATTCCAAAATGAGATAGAATTATCAAAATAGCAATTAAGTAAATTACAGCTTTTACAATTTTACTTATTATTTGAGGTGTTTTCTGATACTTTTTTTGGAATTTTAGCCATCTTGTTATTAAGAGAGAGGAAATTCTTGCTATAATCATAGCAATAAGCAAAGAGAAACCAGCAAAGAAGAGATCATCTATGTACTTTATGTAATCTACAAAATATTCAGATGTTCTTAGGGCGAAATATACACCTAAGAGAATTACACTTATATATAATGGCTTTGTTACTATTTCCAGAATTTTGTCATCTATATCCGTTTTTGTTTTTTGAGCTATTTTTTTGACATATCTTTGCAGGATTGCATTTAGTATTTTAGCAAAAATAAGCGATACAGCTATTATAAAGAGTCCTCTAACTATTTGATTAATAATTGGCTGTGAGACTTCTACTACCATAAAAATATTATACAATAACATTTATTAACATTTAATTAGGATAGAATCTTTTCAAACCTTTTTTGCATACTCATCAAACCAATTTTTCCATCTGTTAAAAATCTCCTTTGAGTCTACATAGCCAATTTCCTCTCTAACACTTTCTGATATTAGGTGGAATACAATATTTGATTCGCTTACTACTTTAGCCTCCATAAGCAAAGGTTTATTTAACTTTTCTGATAATTCTACTATGTACTCTAACACTTTAGCCCTTAACTTTATATTATCCCAAACTGCATCCCAGTTTCCTCTGAAATCTTTTATTCTATTTGCGATCTGATTCAATACATAACTTTCTCCAGCCAATAGACTTGGCAAGGGTTTTAGGTCATCTTCCTTTGCATCATACTCAAATAGGTTAGTAAATCCTTTCTCTTCGGAAGGATCTTCTTTCCAGTGTTTTTTGACTTCTGTGACCTCAACAACTCTTCTAAAACTTTTTAATCCAGAGGCTGTCTTTAAAGTATTACATATTACTACCAAATCTGTTGCCTTAAAGGAAGTAGGAGGAACTCCAAGATCATTAACTACTCTATCAAAAATAGAGTAGGCACTATCTCCATGAATAGTACCAGCAACAACATTTGCCATTGCCCCAATACGCATAGCTTCATACAAAGCTAAACTTTCTCTACTTCTAACTTCTCCAATTATCAAACAAGAGTCTCCTAACCTTAAAGCGACTCTTAAAGCTTCTTCTGCTGGCAACTCTGCCTCTACATGAGTTATAATAGATCTGGCCTTTAAGCTTTCGATATTGTATCCTAAGTTGATTAATTGAATAATAGGAAGTTCTCTCGTATCCTCTACTGTAATAATTCTCTTGCTTTTCAATATTTGAACCATTAAAGCGCTAAGTAAAGAAGTTTTTCCTGCGCTTCTAGTACCTCCTATTAGTATACTTCTTCCACCGTCTATTACAAACCATAAAAAACCTGCGAACAAAGGATTAAACATTTTTTGTTTTAAAAAGAGAGGTAAAGTCCAAGGCCTTTCTCTATGCCTTCTTATAGCAAAACCATAACCATAAGGGGATAGGGTGGGCATGATAGCACATACTCTTGCCCTTGCTTCTGGAGTTTCTAATTCTGTATCTAATACGGGATTTGCTTCATCGAAAGGTCTACCAGAGCTTAACCTTAGCCTTGTTGCAAAAATCTCAGCATCTTCTTGAGTAGGTATTAAATTTGTTTGGCAATCTCCATAGATTTCATGGTATATGTAAATTGGGGAGGCCCCTATTGGAGAATTTATGTAGATATCTTGCACTTTATCATCGCTTAGTATAAGCTCTACTGCACCGACTCCAACAGTATATCTAACTAATATATTAGCCAATTTATTAATAGCTTCTTCTGACAATTTCAAATTTCTTGAACTTGCCAAATCTGAAATTAGCCCATATCCAATATCAAAGAAAGTTTTTCTAATCTCTCTTGTTTGCACAAGTTTTTCTTGCATAGGTCTATGCTCAGCCATGTACCTTCTAGCAAGGTCTAACAAAGTATATTCTTTGTCATTCAATTCAAATTCCGGGGCAAGAACATGATAATGTAATCTATCTTGATTAGGTAATTTATATATCTCTACTTTTACACCATTTTTTAGTTTGTAACTGTCTATTAGTTCAGCATTTTCAGGCGCTAATGCTTGATATTTGGTATACATGAAGTTTGGCCTAATACTAGGCAGAAAAATTTGTCTATATATACTTCTGTCCCCTATTTTATATCCAGCAATAAAAGGTTTTGCAAGTTGTATTAACCTTGTGCCTTCTAAAATTTCTTTTATCCTTTCTAAGTTACGTATATAAAGATCATAACAAGGCTTGCATATCCCAAAGGCTTTTTCCTTTACCAATTTCATCCTCCTTATATATCTTACTAACTTTACATATGCGCCTATAGGATCTGCTTTCAAATCTTGAGCCAAAAGATTTGCAATAAAAGTATTCCTTTCCTTTAAGCACCTATCACAACCTTCAATTACTAAGTTATGCATAGATGTTAGCTCCTCTCTCTTTATAGTTCGAATAGCATTTATAATTTCTAATAATAATGAAACTTGTTCGAAACCATATTCATATTCTCTTTCTCTAGAAAGAACAACTGATCTAACATCTTTAATCTCTTCCTGAATATTCATAACTTCTATCATACAAGCAGGGAAATCTTCAATACTAG
>CAZJBU010000062.1:0-4454 GCA_964544525.1 uncultured archaeon | reverse complement strand
AAGAAGATGAGTAATACAAAGACGATTAGTTTATTCAGTTTTTTCATTTTTGTTGTTTTTCAAGTAGTAAGTAATTAAATATTGGATTACCGCGTCTTCATTTGTGGAAATAATTTCACCTTTCCAAAACAGTTCCACAAGTATATTTTTTAATTGTTTGTATGTTTCCTTACTTATTTTTATGTCTATTGATTTCATGATGTGATTTTCATGTATAAAGCAACTACTATTGGAAGAGATAAAGCAAAGTAAACCAAAATCTGATTTGACATTATCCAATTTGTTATCTTAAATTGGTATAAGACGCCCTGAAATTCTGTTACGTTATAAAATGTAGAGTATATTGTTTTCAAATGAGATATGAGAAATATTGATATTGCTAAGAAAAATATTGATAAGAAGAAGAAAATAGGATGCGTGTTTATGAATAATGCAGATATGAATGATGTTGCAAATAGGCCCAAGAGAACAAATAATAAAACATAGTCAAAGTTATACATTGCTTTTTCCCCTTCATTTAAATATGGCTCTACGGTTTGATTTATTTGCTCATTTGCCATAAGAGAATCTTTTATGTTTCCGTAAAGATATGCTCCTAAAACAGTTCCAATTACTATTACTAAGAAAATAATCGGGATAAAAAGTATGTCCAGTAAATTTCCTTTCATCTTTTTTCTTTAAGATTGTCTACACTTACCTTTAAACCTTTCCTTTTTTTCCTCCTCCATCTCTTTTCAAGATTTGTTATTAGATCATCTAGAGAATACATTATTAGTTCTCTTCTTTTTTCTTCATATTCTTCTTGAATGTCTCTAGATGGTAATGTAAATTTGAGTGTATATAAAGGAGGAAATCTTTGTCTGAGATCAAGTAAAAATTCTTCGGTACTAAAACTTGCCATTTCATCAAAGTTTTCATAATTTCTAAATAGGTATTGTAAACTTGATCTTATTCTTGCTTTTGTTGTTATATCTCTTGAATACATCCATGCTAAGCCACGTTTTGGAATGAAAAAGGCCATGTGAAAAACGTCTTCATTTCTTAAATCTTTATCTAAATCAGAAAGTTTTTGCGTTACGTAGATCATAGAAGCGTTTAATGGCCTGATTATTTTGATTAATTTCACAAACCATATATTCTTTTTAGTTGCAAAATCTCTCTTGTAAATTGTCCTTCCCGCCTCATCAAAAATTAAAAGTAAATATCTATCTTTCTTGAAGAATTCTTCTAGATTTCCTCTTAGTTCTAAGCATGTGACATAAAGATCTTCTCTATCCCTAATTAGATAATAGTCAAATTGATAATAATCTTTTATTGAATTTCTTATCAAATCTAGTAAGAATAATGCGAATGTTGATTTTCCCATACCTCTTAATCCAAAAATTAAGATGTTAAAGTCTGTGTTAAAAATTTTTGTCATAAGGAAAGATTTTTCAATTATTTTGTATAAACTAGCTTCTTCTTTATCATAATTTACCAGTTTTCTATCTAAGTATCTCTCAACATTCTTCATAATTTCTTTTTCATATTCTATCATTTTTCTTTAGGAATGTATGCTTCTAACTTCGCCATCTCAATTTCTTCTGCAGGAGAAGGTAATTCTATTAAGAACTTTGCAATTTTTGACTTGTTAAGCAAACTCATAATGTCGTTTATCAGTTCTTCAATATCTTTTATATCGTCTCCTTTCAGATTCATATTAAAGTTCTGAGCGTTGTTTATGCAAAAAATCTCAAATTTCTTTATCTTCTTCTCAATTTTCTTAACATCTTTTATTATTTTTTTAGTAGATACCGCCCTTAGAGTCTTTAGTATGTTCTTTGATGATGCAATTATGTTTACTAAATAGTCTTTTGCCATTGCATTCCTTCTCAACAAAAATTTTAAAAAAGAAGAATAAGATTCTTGCAATTCAATTATTTGCATAACTAAGTATTTTCTATAAATGTCTTTTATTGTAGTTATGTTTTTTATTATCTCCTCATTCATGGCGGAGATATTGGAGGTTTCTTAGTTGCTGCTGTTGTTGATACTTTTGCAAGTGTTTCGGAAAGAGATTTTAATGAAGTTATTAGATCTGGTAGTTTTCCTACAAGCATGTAAATTGCTACTGCAATTAATACACATGCTACTATTACTGCAGAAGGTAATATAATATCTTGAATTATATTTTTCTCTTTCTCAGGATATTTTCTTTCGGTTTCTTCAATTTGATGAATTAACCATGCTTTCAAATCGAAAGGAATGTTTTCTAATTGTTTGTCTTCAATGTTTATTCTTAAAGGTACATATTCGCTTGATTTACTTAGAAAGATCAATTTTGATGGTTTTAGAAATCTTGGTTTTAGTAAATAAATGCTTTCTGGTTCTACTGCAACTTCTATTTTTGGTTTTAACAATTTATATACATACTTTGTAATTTCTCCTTCTTTCTTTGCTAAATACTTTGCTCTTGTTTCATCTATTATATAACCTGAACCAGTTTTCCTTACTATTATCACTTTTGTATCATATACTTTGTTGTAGACATAGTAGAAGATGAAGATACCTATTACTAGGAAAATGCTTTCCATGAAGATGAATGAAATTATGTCCATCATCTTTAGCCAAATAGTTTAAATATCTTTTTCTCTTCCTTTTTCTCTTCTTCACCTTTCACATATCCTTTAAGTAAAATCTGAGTTGCAAGACTCTTTCTTTCTCCTTCCAAATATGCTCTTTTTAAAGCGGTGAAAAACAAAGTTTCTATTGTGGTTAATATGATATCCCAATCCTCTCTTTTTATTTGGTATTTGTCATAATTCCTTGCTATGAATTTTATAACAGTCAATCTTATACTCCTCATTATTTTGTTTATATCCTCTTTTGTAAAGTTGCTTAAAAACAAGTTTTTTCCAAGATTTTCCAGTAGAAGTCTTAATCTGTAAATTCCTTCATCAGTCATTAAAGGATCTCCAATACTTTCAATGGATCCATCAGGCCTTCTCCTCTTTCCTTTTAGAAATAATTCAACATCTTCTAAAACTTCATCTATGCTCAAACGCCATGCTAAAAATTGTGGTTGGTAAGATAAGGTTACTTGTCCAACGTCCTCATTCATATCATAAAATTCTTCTACCATTTTCCTCTTATCTCAACACCAGTAAATATTTTCTTTTTCAATTTAGGAGCTTTCAAAACCAAACCTAACAAAGTAGGGGTATACTTCTTCTTTTGTTTTACTTTTGTCTTTCTCTTCTTTCTCCTCCCTTCTTCTAAAAATGGTTTCGGTAATAGAATTCTTCCAAATGAGAATTTGAATTGAGGTAATGTAATTTTTGGAGCTTTTGCAGTTTTTATCTTTGTAAGAGTAAGCCCTTTTGTCAAAGACTTTTCAAGAGAAACGGATTTAAACCTTGGCAAAGTAATCTTTATTTGAGCTTGTTTTTCCAACTCCTTTAACCTTATCTTTGGTATAGAGATTTGTCTTGTTCTTACAATCCTTCCAAATCTTAGCTTAGGTAGACTTATAGTAAATTGTTTTGTCTTTGTTCTTGTTTTTGTTAAAGAAGAGGTAATCAATTTTGTTCTTTGTAATATTCCTCCTAATGTTCCAATCCTTGTTAGTAATCTACCGCTCAAGCCAGAAGCCAAACCAGATATTATAAAAGATCTTTGCATTTGCTTAATTGCTTGTGTTAATGCTTTTTGTGTTGTCTTTTGTAATAACTTTGTACCTCTTTTCCCAATTATCCTCTTTCCTACCTTTCCCAAACCTTTTGGAGTTTCAATTCTAACCTTTGAAATAAAATTAGTAAGCCATGTCTTTTTTCCAATTCTTTGACCTACTTGTAAATAACCTTCTATTGCTTTTTCAGGCGTTTCTATTTTAAACAATCTTTGAGAAATTCCTCTTGAAGCAAATAATTCTTCTTTGCTTATACCTCCGCCCACAAACCTAAACAAATCTTCACTACCTTCTATTTTATATCTTGAAATCGTTGGGATAGGTTCTTTCTCTATTTGTGAAATAAAAGACCCTTTTCTAACAGAAATTCCTTTTATTTTAATTTTTGATTTGAATGTTTTAGATAAAGGAATTTTGAATCTTATTTCACTTTCTCCCTCTCCAAAATAAAATGTTTTTTCTCCTAAAGGTTTTGTTTGAATTTTTACTTTAACCTTCCCAATTTTTGGTATCTTTAAGAAAGGCCTTGAAAGTAAGTATGAGGATCCAATACCCGCCAAGGTTCCCGCCCCAATGTCCGCTAAGAAGCCATATAATTTACTACCAGTCATTTCAGTAACTACTTCACCAGTAGCTTGTCCTACCATCCCTCCGATTGCTCCTGCGCCCGCTCCAATTAATCCGCCAATAGGCCCGCCTGTAGCAAGTCCAATTAATGCTCCAGTCCCTGCGCCGATTAAACCAGATTCTACAATTTCTTTTATGTCTTCTTCAGATCCATATTCAT
>CAZJBU010000061.1:0-4457 GCA_964544525.1 uncultured archaeon | reverse complement strand
AGGTACGATAGGACAGATTAGGTATGTAATAGAAAAGTTGTTAGAAAAAGGTTTTTTGGAAAAAGACGATACTATATTGTGTGTAGTTGATAAAAGTTTGGGTAAAGATTTTGAGGATATGTTTATTTTCTTCAAAATAGATAAAAAATTCTTAGAACACACAGAGAAAGAAATTGAGAAGAGTATTGAGAGATCAATATATGAAGCTGTTTTAGAAATAGCGAGAGAGATTGCAAGAGAAGGAAGGGAAGGAAAGAAAATAGGTACTATTTTTGTGTTGGGAGATGCAGAGAAGGTTATGAAAAAAAGTGAGCAACTTATTTTAAATCCTTTAGAAGGTCATCCCTTAGAGAAGAGGAATATAGTTGATCCTGAGTTTAAGGAAACTATAAAATCTTTAGCTGTATTAGATGGTGCTTTTATAATAGATAATAAAGGAAGAGTTTTAGCAGCAGGTAGATATCTTATTCCTTCTTCTATAAAAGGTTTAGAGGTAGAGTCTGGATTAGGCACAAGACATAGAGCTGCTTGTGCTATAACAAAAGAAACAAAGGCTATTGCAATTTGTTTAAGTCAAGAAGGCACAATAAGAGTCTATAGAAAAGGAAAATTAATTCATAAAGAAACTCCTTTGTAAAAACTATGCCTTACTTTTACAGCAACATGTTTTTCATAATCTTTAATTTCCTTTGCATTTAGCATAGTTTTACCACAAGCTATGAGATTATCTTCTTCATCAACAACAAAAACTTCTTGAAAAGGTTTTATCTCTTTGTCTAAATCCAAAACAAATTTACAGAATACAGATTTTCCTTGAGCTACAAACTTTGCAGCTTCTTTTCTTATTATAATTCTGTTTTTTGGAAAAGAAAGCGCCTTCTTTATCAATTCTGCTCCAAAGAGTGTGGGGATAAATAATCCATCACTAGCTCTTACACTCCCTGCCAATTTTCCATCAACAAAAACATATCTTATTTTTCTTGTCTTTGACCTTTTTACACTTAATTTTTTAAAATACTTACTCGCATTTTCTCCAAATTGGTACTCTATTGTTTGTTTTATCTGCTCTTCAGCTTTAGGTTCTCCTTTTATTTCAAAATTAAAACCAAACTCTGTTTGAGAAAAAGGAAATACATATTTTAGGCCTATAGGAATCTTTCCAACATATGGAAACTCAAAAAATCTTTTTGCTTTTACTCTCTTAATATTATTTTTCGCTCTTAGTATCTCTGGTCTCTTTCCACAGATTTTTTCAAACATAAACATTCCATATTTTCTTTCAATAGGATCAAATTTTTCTATAACTTTGCCATACTTCTTAATAAGATGTACAAAACCTTCATATAACTTTGGATGTGCTTTGGCTCTTCTTAAACACAACTCGAACAATCTTTGCTTTCTTATAGCCTCTCTTATTATTTTAATTTCTCTAATACAAACATTCAAATTGTGTTTTGCAATAATTCTTTCTTTTTCTTTTGGCTCCATTTTCTTTACTTCTTTTGGAGTATATTTTGAGCAAATATTGCAAACACAAGGAAATTCTTCTATTTCTTCTAGTTTGATTGTACCATTAGGCGTGAGGTATCTTCCTTCCCTTGCAGATATAGCATACATAGCAGAATCAAAAGTATCTACACCCATATAACACAAGATAGAAAATATCATAGGATGGCCTGCACCAAAACAATGTATAGGTCTATTTGCAGGCAAATTATTTTTACACACCATTATTACATCAACAAGCTCTTTGAATTGATAATTCACCATAAGAGGCACGACCCCTCCTATACCGAAGAAGCCATCTAAATCTTTTATTCCGTCACAACTTTTTTTTCTTAACTTTTTGTATAAGCCTCCTTGCACAGGATACATGCCTACTCTTTTAATATCTTTAACAAATTCAGAAAATCTCTTACAAGCGAGAATAGTCTTTTCAACTTTTTTGTTTGCTACTTCAAAATTATCTTCTGGCAGAACAAAAGAATCCAACGCTGTTATTACATCTCCTCCACTTTCTTTTTCTATGTTCAGAATTTCTCTCTCTTTTATATTCCTAATACCTAAAGAAAACATTTGATACGCACCAGAATCTATGAAAAACACTTTATTCCATCTAAACAATTTTTTTACATTTTTCTCTTTTGACTCTCTAAGCAAGAAAGCACTTGTCATTAGAGCGTCTACACCTATTTTCTTAAAATAGGAAGGTTCTATAACATTCCTTTTTGGATCTACCACTACGACAACATTTGGTGTCTTTATCTTCTTTCTATTTATTTCTATTTCACCTAGCCTTCCCATCCCACTTCTATCCCTTACCTTTACTTCAACCATTTTTAATTATTTTTCTTTTTCTTTTTATGTTGTATGTTATAAACTTCAAATGCTATAAAGAAGGGACTGGAGAGAAAGCTTTAAAACTAGCAAAAGCTTTAGAGAAGATATCAAAACAAAAAAGAAAAAAAGTTATCTTAGCAGTTCAACCTGCAGACATCTTTAGAATTTCAAAAGGAGTATCTCTTCCTGTTTTTTCACAGCATATAGATAACATTACTTATGGCGCGCATACAGGATCTATCTTGCCAGAATCGGTAAAGCAAGCGGGAGCAAAAGGAACCTTGCTAAATCATTCAGAAAGGAGAATTCCTCTAAATGTTTTAGAATCATACATAGAGAGAGCTAAGAGTGTAAAATTAAAAGTAATTGTTTGTTGTGAAAATGCAACAGAAGTAAAAAAAGTAGCTAATTTCAAAGCAAAACCTGACTTTATTGCAATAGAGCCAAAAGAACTTATAGGAGGAAATATTTCTGTTAGCAAGGCTAAGCCAGATTTAATTAAAAAAAGTGTACTGAATGCAAAAGATATTCCTTTACTCTGCGGAGCGGGAATAAAAAACAGAGAAGATGTTATTATAGCTAAAAAGTTAGGAGCTAAAGGTGTTTTAGTAGCTTCAGGAGTAGTAAAATCAAGAAAACCTGAAAAGGCATTAAAGGAATTGTTTATCTAGTTGCTATTTCGCTTATGACAGCGCCTTCCGAAACTTATAAATATAAATAAAAACAAAAAAATTCATGGCAGCAAGAAAGAAGGCAAGTTCTAGGGCAAAGAAAACAAAAAAGAAAACCACAAAGAAGACAACTAAGAAAAAGACTACAAAGAAGAAAAAGAAGAAATAATTTTTGATTTTTAATTTTGTTTTTATTTATTTTTTATGTTTGGAATTTTAAAAAACAAATTGAAGAAAATAGTCGGAAAGCTTAAAGAGAAAAGGGTTGTTGATGAAGAACCTGAAGAACTAGAAGAAGAAAAAATTGAAGAAACTCCTAAAACTCCTAAAGAAGAACTTAAAAAGAAAGAGAAAAAAGTTAGGAGAAGAAAAATAAAAGAAGAAGAACTAGAAGAAATAAAATTAGATTTAGTAAGGGTTAATGTGCCTTTAGATACAGCTGAAAAAATATGCACACTTTTAAGAAATAAAGTAGAAGAAGGATATAGAGGCAAAATAGAATCTCTACTAAAAGGAATCTTGTTGGAAATTTTAGACCAAGAAAAAATAAATTTTATAGAAATGATTACAAAAAATCTTGATAAAGCGCCTTTGATCTTGTTTTTAGGATATAATGGTTCTGGAAAAACCACTACAATAGCGAAAGTAGGTTATTTACTTAAACAATATAATATTCCTTGTATTTTTGCAGCTGGCGATACTTTTAGGGCAGCAGCAATAGAGCAATTAGAATATCATGCAAGAAAATTAGGAATAAAAGTCATAAAACATAGGTATAAGGCAGATCCTGCAGCAGTTATCTTTGATGCCAAGAAATATGCGTTAGATAAGAAATGTGTGGTTTTAGCAGACACTTCTGGTAGAGTTCATACAGATAAGAACCTTATGGAAGAAATAAAGAAAATTTGTAGAGTAAACAATCCAGATTTGAAAATTCTGGTTGTAGATGCCTTAACAGGCAACGATATTATAAATCAAGTAAAAGAATTCGACGATGCAGTAAAAATAGATGCTTTAATTCTAACAAAAGTAGATGTTGACGAAAAAGGAGGTGCTATCCTAGCAGCAAGAGATATCTGTAAAAAACCTATTTTGTTTTTAGGTGTTGGCCAAGAATATAATGATTTAAAAGAATTTGATGCTAAAGAAATTGTAAATAAACTCTTAAGTTAGCAATTAACACATATGTAAGTCACTTCCTCTTACTTTGAACTTACTCTTTACAGATGCTTCTTCTATTATGCTTATTGTAACTCCTTCGTACTCTGCTAATGAGTCTAATAATTCATCTACCAACGAAAGAGGCTCTTTTGTTTCTATTTTAATTATACATTTTTTTCCATCTAAATGTTTTTTCTTTGTTGAATAATTTATTCCTATGCTTAATGTATATTCTTTTTCTATTCCTTTTTCCGTTTCCTTTTTATAAAATTCTTTTTTCGATGA
>CAZJBU010000060.1:0-4465 GCA_964544525.1 uncultured archaeon | reverse complement strand
CTTTGGAAGCTCCTACAAAGGCTGCTGAAAGTTTAAACTTAGAGCAGGATGAGAAAGGAAGATTGCTAATTCCTTTCTCGACCATAAAATCGGTGGGCGACTTTGTTATTGTGAGTGAGAGGGAGATAATTTAATTTTTATTTTTTGATAGTAAAAATTTTATGGAATATATTCCAACTAGAGAGTATCATTCTGATTTGAATATTGAAAAAAAGCTTACCAGAAGAGCAAGAGCATTATTAGAAATTATGGAAAAAGTACGAAAAGAAGATGAAGAAAAAGAATACAATCTTTCTGGATATAGAACACAAGACATGTGGAGAAAATTATTAAAAATTGAATGTGAATACACTACAGTACTCTATACTTTACTTAAAGAATTAGAAAAAGAAGGTAAAATAGAGAGTATAACACCAAAAGATGTTGTCTTGTACTGCTTAGAAAATTGCAAAGATGATAAAAATCTTTCAGGAGTTGTTCGCTGTTTAAAGAATGGAGGCAATTGCAAAAAAGTACTTCCACCAGAAGTGCTACAAAATTTAAAACTTGGAGGAAAAGGAAAAAGAATTAAAAAACTTTTCAAACCAAAGTTGTACAGAATAAAATTTTAATTTTAAGATTTTAAAAATTCGAAGACTTCTTTCTCATTATTGATAACATAAAGGTTATTTTCTCTTAATTTTTCGACAAGTTTTTTATCAAAAGTAAAGACAGGATATTTTTTCTCTTTTGCTGCTTTTAGAATAGAACTATCCCCAGACTTTTCCTCTGTTTTTATAATCTCTGCCTTTTGTTTTAATATAACATAAGCTATTTTTGCTCTTTTGTCTTTTTTTGCTAAGTTTTTTAATTCTTTTAGGCAAGTATCTGTAATTGCTAGCTTTTCAAGGTTCCAAAATAATTTGTATTTTTCAAATTCTAAGGCGGTATTTGTATCTATTAACAGTTTCCTCATAATAATTAAAAGATTTTCTAATCTTATTATGGGGAGAACGAAAAAAGTTAGGCATGCAGGAAAGTTTGGTGCTAGATATGGAAAAACCATAAGAGATAGATACAATAAAGTTTTGGAGACTAAAATAAAAAGATATAATTGTCCTATTTGCTCAAAAGAAAAAAGTGTGAGAAGAATTGCTTTTGGAATATGGCAATGTAAAAAGTGTAAAACAAAGTTTGCGTCTGGTGCCTATGAATTTGTTTGGAAAGGTTCCTGAACTTCTTTTTTGTATTCTAGATATGAATAAATAACAAGGTAAAATACAGAAAAAATTATTGGAATCACAATAAGTAAGAAAGAAAAGTTTTGGAAGAATATTCCTAAGAAGGCTATTGCCCCGCTAATCTTAAACAATTTTCCTCCAAGTTTATGGGTTTTGTTCCATACCTTTTCATTACTTAAAGTCCATGGAGTTCTTATTCCTATGAACCAATTTCTTTTTGCATTCTCAGTAAGAATCCCGCAATAATAGAATAAAATACCAATAGCTGGAGATAGCATAGAAGAGAAAGAAAATCTTGCACCTAAGTTCCAAAGAATAATCAAAGCATGCACATAAAACAAAAAGAGAAGAAACAATATACAAAAACCTTCATAGTAATTTCTGAATTTTTCAATAGTTTGTTTTAGAGGATCTATTTTTGGGATAATGGAAAAAAGTAATAGAACTGCTAACAAAAGGAATGGTATCAAGAGCAATCCGTATAATTTTGGAAAGTAAAGGTCTGGTTTCCCATTAAGATTCCAATGTATAGCCATTTCCTTAGGCATTTGAGGATAGAAATATATACTAATAAAGAAAGAGAAAGAAATAATTAGTAAAGCTAGAAGTTCTGGTTTTCTCATAATTTTTAGGTGTGAATTGAATTATTAAAATTTTTTTGGATTTTTAAGTAATGGACATAAAAAGGCTTGCATCCAGGATATTAAAGGTAGGTAAATCTAGAATATATTTTGATAAGGATCATTTGAAAGAGATTTCTGAGGCTATTACTGCGAAAGATGTAAGAAGGTTGATAAAGCAAGGTTATATTAAGGTAAGACCCGCAAAAAAGAACCTTTCTATTAGGTCTAAGTTGAGGAAGAGGAGGAGAGGACCAGGAAAAATAAAGGGAGCTAAATACTCAAGGCTTTCCAAAAAGGAAAGATGGATGATAAAAATAAGGGCTCAAAGAAAATTTTTAAGGGAGCTAAGGGATAAAGGAATTATAGATAAAAAGCTCTATAGGGAATTGTATAGAAAGTCTAAAGCAGGGATGTTTAGGAGTAAGGCCCACCTAAAAATTTATTTGGAAAAATTGGGTGTTGATTTAAAGAAGAAGCCAGAAGTTAAAAAAGAAAGCAAGAAGAGAAGTAAAAAAAGAGCAAAAATCTAAAGCAAAGGAAAAAGCAAAAAAGAAATAAATTACTTTTTTCCCTCTTTATAAACTTTATACAGATGATATGCTTCTCTTATCTTTTCTTTCAACCCAGGGATAAATTCTAACTCATCTGCTTCATCTATAGATATCCACTTACCTTCCGTATGTTCTTCGCTTATTTTAGGTTCCTCTCCATATGTATATCCTAAAAATTCACATACAAATCTAATTCCTGGAATTTTCTTTTGATCTAAATCAGGAGCTAAAATTTCGTATGTCTCTAAAATTCCAATAGGTTTACATTCTATTCCAGCTTCTTCTCTCAGTTGTCTTACTATAGCCTCTTCAAAATTCTCTCCTGGATTCACTTGACCTCCTCCACATTCCCAAAGGTCAGGATATAATCTTCTTGCTGGAGATCTCTTAAGAACAAAAACCTTATCATTATCAAAAACTATTCCTGCAACATGTACTTCTATCTTATATCTTTCTTTTTCTCTCATAATATTATTTTTCTTGCTCTTCGCTTTTTTTCTTCTTTTTGAATTTTTTAACTCTCATTTTGTCATCCATATTTAAGTTTATGATTTGCAAATTTGAAGGCCTTAAAGGTATGTGCACCTCTTTCCCATCTGTTCTTTTCCTTTTTATTGTATCTACATAAACCTTTAATTTTTTTAGATCAACCCTAATTACTTTTCCTGTCTGGCCTTTAAATTTTCCTCTCATAACCTTAACTTCATCTCCTTTTCTTACGGGTAAAGATCTTTTCCCTGTCTCTTCTCTTAGCTCTTTACTTAAATTAGCATGGATTAATCTTTGTCTTATATGCAAAGGAGCATTTCTAAAATATTTTCTTTGCTTCCTTGGTTGTTTGCTATGCCTCCAGGTTATGCTGAACTTCGATTTCATTTTTTAACTTGCCCAAAAAATTTAAATAAATCCTCTATCGTGCTTTACCATAGAGAAAGATTTTGGTTTGAATTCTTCTATTAGGACTTTCATTGCCTTCTCTGGCATAGCTTTATCTCCGCAAGTGTATATGTCTATTGCAGCATACCTATATTCTGGCCAGACATGAATGGAGAGATGGGACTCAGCTATTAAAATAAACCCAGAGATTCCATGAGGATTGAATTTATGAAAGGATTTTTGTAAGATGGTTGTGTTTGCCTCTTTAGCAGATTTCTCAAGAATTTTTTCAATAGTTTCGACATTATTAAGACTTTCTAATTCGCAGTTGTAGAGATCTAAAAGTATGTGTTTCCCTAAGGATTTTCCAGATATGTTCTCCTTCATCTTCCATAGATAGATCACCTATATTAATCTTATTTCAAAAAAATTTTATTTTTTATTACTTGAATTTTGCAATAGGAAGAGCAGAATCCTTCTACAACTTTGCTTAAGGGACACAAGTACTCGAAAGAGCTAATTTTTATGACCAATGTTGTCTCATTTTTTGGATAGAAAGAAAATTCTTTTGCTGATAAGGAATAGGAAGCATTATCTTCCAAAGATCTGAAGTAAGAACAAAGTAAAGTTGCTCTTTTTTCCTTCAATTCTAAGCCTACCATATCTGTAAAATAGTTTGAGAAAAAATGAATGGCTAAGAGTAAAGAAGTTGATAATAGCAAAAGTAATGCATAAGAGGTTATGTTCAATAGTCCTCTCATTTATAAAATTTGTCTTTTACTAAAAATAATGAAAGTTGTTATATCTCATGGAAAGAGGAGTTACCAAGTAGAATTAAAGAATCCTGAGTTATTATTCGGAAAAAAGATTGGAGATAGTTTTAAAGGAACTATTTTTGGAATTGCTGGATTGGAGGATTACGAATTTATAATAACTGGAGGAAGTACAAAAGAAGGTTTTCCTATGAAAAAAGGTTTGCATGGTACCGTAAAGAAAAGATTGTTGTTAAGTAGAGGGATAGGATATAGACCAAAAGGAAATAAGAAAAAAGTAAGGAGAAAGAAAATGGTTAGGGGAGAAGTAATAGCAGATGACATAGCTCAAGTTAATACTAAAGTGATAAAAGAAGGTACTAAGAAATTAGACGAGATTTTTGGTGAGAAAAAAGAGGAATGCAAAGAAGAAGCAAAATAAT
>CAZJBU010000059.1:0-4526 GCA_964544525.1 uncultured archaeon | reverse complement strand
GATATGAGTTGATAGGCAAACTCATAGAAGAAATAAAGCTAAGGAAGTATTCTTACCAAACAGACAAAGCTTACATCTCAGTTGTGAAAAGCTTTCTAAAATCTGGGAAAACACCCAGGAATTCTTGCTTTCTTACTCCAATAAAAGCAGATCAACCATGCGCAGTATTTATTTTGCTTTGAAATTCTTCTACGAAAACGTGCTTAATGAGAAATTTGATGAGAAGCTACCATTGGCTAAGAAGAGTTTGAAACTACCTTCGGTATTAAGCAGAGAAGAAATATGCAGAATGATGAAAGTAACTACAAACCTTAAGCACAAGCTTGTTTTAATGTTTCTTTACTATGCTGGTCTTCGCTTAGATGAAGTTAGAAATCTGAAATGGCAAGACATAGACTTTGATAGAAGGCATCATTCATGTTAAAACGGCTAAAGGTAAAAAGGAAAGGGTCGTGCTCCTACATTCCAAATTAAAAGAAATGCTGGAAATTTATGGTGTTAATAAGCAAGGTTTGGTTTTCATATCGCAAAGAAATAGAAAATACAACAAAAGAACGATTCAGCAAATAATGAAGAATGCAGCAAGAAAAGCAAAAATAAAAAAGAAGGTAACGCCTCATACTCTGAGACATAGCTTTGCAACACATTTGCTGGAGGCAGGAGCGGATATTAGATATATTCAGCAATTACTGGGGCATAAAAATCTAAGAACAACAAATCTATACACATGTGGCTGGTAAGGATATAAAGAAATTTGCCAATTTGCTTTGACTCAGATTTTCTTCAACTTTTCACTTTCCTTTATCTTCTCCTTAATCTTCCTTTCCCATTTTCATTTGACCTTAACATCAACTATTATTGCCTTCTGATATTCCACTATTTTCTCTGGGTTAAGTTTTGATAGCTTGTCTATACCACCTCCACCACCAATCACAAATTCGTTTTCGAGAACTTTTGGATCCACTATTGTCTTAACTTTTATTCCAACTGGTGGCACAGCTCCTACTTCAAAACCTGTTATTTGCTTAACCTCTTCAGGTGTTGCAAGCCTAACTTTACCAAACATCCTTTCAAGTTTATTTAAATCAACTTTCGATTCGCCATCCACTATAACTAATACAGGTTCTTCTTCAGAGATGAAGAGTAAGGATTTTATTATTTGTTTTGGATTTGAATCCGTTGCTTTAACAGCTTGTTCTACAGTTTTAACAGGTTTTCCTACATTTATTATTTCCCCGCCTAATTTTCTGATCAATTCCTCAAGGTTTAACTTTGCCATTTTATTCACACCTTCTTCTTCAAATAACCTTTCTCAGATAAATAAGCCAAAACAATGTTTCTTATTATCTCTGAATCTCTTTCTCCTATTTTTCCCTTAAGTTCTTTTTCAATTATTTCCCAAGCTCCATCTGGAATGCCAACCAATACCCTTTTCATTTTCTCAACCACCGAATAATTTTAGTATAAAGTATGCAAGAAACTGAATAGGCGAATATTAAACTTAAAGGCCAGAAATAAAAATAAGTGAACTTACCGCATTTTGGAATTACAATACCGGTTTGAAGCAATAACGCCCAGTAACCTAAGTGAATTTTATATTCAGCTTGGCAAGGTGGCTCTAAGCAACAACTCCAATAAGCAAAGTTTGGTAAGATTAGAACTAATAAAATTGTTAGCAATAACTTCCCGAAGGTTGGTCTGAAAGTTTCTCTCACATTCATTTTCTCACCTCCGATACAACTCCGATCAGAGATAAGACAAGCCCTAAAGAGTAAAAAGGAGGATAAGCCAATCCTTGCAGAGGAATGATCATAACATTTATGAAATTAACAACAAAGAAGAGGAACGCAGCTAAAAAACTATACCTTATGTCTTTGAGTAAAGAATAAGCAAGTATCAATCCGATAATACCATTTGTTAATAACCAGCAGGAAGCTTTTATCCCGCCGAGTTTATAACCAAAAAACCATGCTTCTCGGTTTACTACAAAGGTAATTAGTGGCAGTATAAAATTTAGAATTAACATTATTACGAGTGTATATTTAATACCTTTCATGGTTACGCTTCTCATTCTGGCATTTTCGTTCATTTTCCATCACCTATAAGATATATTAGTATATCATCTTTATAAAGTTTACGATACTTTGGTAATTCTCAGAAGCAATAAAACCGAAAACTTTAAATACTTGTATATCTTAAATATATCGCAGAAGATATACAAGTGATATAAAATGGAGTGCAAATACTGTGGCTCAGAAAATGCAATCAAATAAGGAATAACGATTATGATAGAGTTTCAAGATGTATCAAATCATTTTCTGATGAGAAACTGTACATTTGCTGTTAGTTGCCTCGTTAGAGTTCGAAGTCCTAAGAGTTCTATTTCATACGTTTTTTGTGGAAAAGTATCTGCAAATTGACCTTATAGGACATCTTTCACATAAAGGATTTCTAACTTTACAAAAATCTCTTCCCAATCTGATTAAAAGTTCATGACATCTTAACCTTTGCTCAGGAGGCACAATTCTGTTAAGCGCTTTCTGTATCTCTTCGTATTTAGCATTTTTATGCACTACACCTATCCTTTTTACAACCCTTTCGATATTTGTATCTATGGGTAAAGTATCTTTTTTCATGCAATAACCAATAAAGACATCAGCTGTTTTTGGGCCTATCCCAGGAAGTTTTAACAATTCTTCTCTTGCCTTTTCCTCCGGCAATTTTGTTATTTTCGTTAAATCTCCATTGTATTTTTTCAGAATGATTTCTGCTAATTTTTTAATTCTTTTTGCTTTGAGATTGTAAAGACCTCCTGGCTTAATAGCATTTTTTATTTTATTTAAAGGTGCTTTTGCAAGAATTTCAGGAGTTATTTTTCCAAACTCCTTAATCAAACCCATGTATGCTCTTGTAGAGTTTCTGTCACTTGTATTTTGAGAAAGTATTCCTATTATTAAATTTTTAAATGGGTCGTAAAAATCTTCAAGGCTTACTGTTTTACCTTCTTTTTTTAGTTCTTCCTCTACTTCTAACCATACATTTTTTGAGCCGTAAAATTCGTTCAGTAAATTAAAGAGTCTTGTCATAATATTAAAATAGATTAGATTATTTAATAAACTTGCACCATCAAGAAATTGAAGCTAACGAGTATTATGTTAAAAGGCGGTTGAATTGTTAAAAAGAAAATTAAAACTAACACCACTCTGTAATTGCTTTATATTTAGTTCGTTCTCTTTATTCCCATCCAAATTTTGTTGTAAATTGTATTTTGAAGGCAAATAGCGAAGATATTTGGAGTTAAAGTTAGCCAAGTAACAGTCTGGAAATGGATAATGAAGTATTCTAAGCTTGTTAAAGAATTTGTTGACAATCTGAAAGTTGAACTAAGTGGGAAATTCCATGTTGATGAGACGATGATAAAATGCGATGGAGAATATAAATGGTTTTGGGAGATAATTGATGCTGATACCAAATTTTTAGTTGCTACTCATTTATCTGGGGAAAGAACTATAGAGGAAGTTATTAAGCTGTTTAAACAAGCAAAAGAGAGATCTGCCGAAAGACCAAAAAGAGTAGTTGTGGATGGTTTATGGGCTTATGAAAAAGGCTTCAAGAAAGTTTTCTACAGCAGATATAAAGAGCATAGAGTTGAATTCGTAAGAAGAGCTGGAATAAAAGCAAGAGAAACAAATAATGTTGTTGAAAGATTGCATGGAACTTTAAAGGATAGGTTAAAACCTTTAAGGGGTTTGAAAAGTGAGGAAACAGCCAAAGTATGGCTAGATGGTTGGTTTGTTTACTATAATTTCTTAAGACCTCATCTGAGCTTAAAAGGTAAAACACCTGCTGAAGCTTGTGGGATTGAGTTAAAAAATTGAAAATGGTTGGGAAGATTTGATAAGAGAAGCCACTTATCATCAAACTAAGTTGACAAGGTTTATTTCAGATGAAGCAAACGCATAAGTTCAAAATTTTTTATTTTTCATCTCACTAACAATAAGTTAACAGAACCTTCCACAACTTTTTTTAACTCTTCTATGCTATCAAAATTATTTTTGATGATGATGTCAGCAATATCTTTGCATTCATCAATTCCAATTTCTTCATCTTCTTTGTCTAATTTTTCAAAAGATTCTACATCAATATCCCTTTTCCTCTCAAGAAATCTTTTTTTCCTAATATCCCTATCTGCCTCAACAAAGATTAAAATAAAGTCCTTCCCAAAATTATCTTTAAAGAAAATAGCCTCTTCTTTTCTTCTAATACCATCAAGCACATAATCTTTATTTTTGTCAATTTTTTCAGTCAGTCTTTTTGACAGAAAGGACTTTCCATATTTTTCTGCCAGCTCTTGCCCCAATTTTATAAAATTTTCTCTTGTTTTTTCTAAGCCTCTTTTTTCTAATTCTTCTTTCAAAATATCAGAAAATCTTAATATTTCAAACCTTTTTTCTTTCAATATTTCTGCTATTGTTGTTTTTCCAGAGCACAATTTTCCTGCCAACCCTACGATCATAACATTATCT
>CAZJBU010000058.1:3621-4556 GCA_964544525.1 uncultured archaeon | reverse complement strand
AAATAGATTCTTTTAGCTATAAGATCTTTGTATCTGAAGAGCCTAAAGATGGCAAGGCAAATCTTGCTGTAATAAAATTGCTTGCGGATTATTTTAAAGTTTCTTCCAAAGATATTAGATTGATTTCTGGTTTTTCATCAAGGAATAAGATTTTTGAGGTTAAAAAGGATGAAAGGTAAATCTGCTAGATCTGGTCAGGTAGGTATAGAATATTTAGTACTTGTTGGATTTTTGATATCTGCAATAATACCTATAATCTACTATGCTACCCAACAATCCTATGTAACAAGAGATCAGCTTATTACATCCCAAATGGAGAGAATTGCACAGGAGATAGAGAATGCTTGCAATTTAGTTTTTTCTTATGGAAATAACTCAAAATTGACTTTAAAACTCTATTTTCCTGATGGGATAAAAAGTATAACAATTTCTGGGAAGCAAATAGAATATATATATTATACTTCATCTGGAGAAGCTGCTGTGTATTCTTATCCTTTGGTTAATCTCTCAGGAAATATTTCAACTTTGCCAGGCCTTCATGAGATTATAGTTATAAATAGAGGCAATTATGTTGAGATTTCAGGATAAGAAAGGGCAGGCAGTAATAGAATTCCTATCTATATTTGCAATCTTGATGCTTTTTTTTATAGTTTCTTACTATTTTATAGCCTCCGAATATAATTATGTTGTTTCAGATAAAAGATTTTTTCTATCCTCAAAATTGGCAGATGAAATAAAGCAAGAAGTAGATCTATGCTTATATGTTGAGGAGGGATATAGAAGAGAATATACTCTTCCTTTTTCCTTAGATGGAGAACCATTTCAAGTTATTTTTTCAAATAACTCTGTTTCAGTAATTGTGAGAAATCTGACAGTAACTAGATATTTTTCTGGCAAGATAGAAACTTACTATAACAATTCAAAAAAAATAATAT
>CAZJBU010000058.1:0-3611 GCA_964544525.1 uncultured archaeon | reverse complement strand
AAAATGCTTAATTTTGGAACAATAATATTAAAATTTTTAGATTTTTAAACTATCTAACTCAAAAAAATATATGTTTTAAATTTGCTTAGAAACCGTTTCAATTAAGTTTTAAATAAAATAAATACCAAATTTTATTTAGGCAGATGAGGCCTGGAGAAGATGAAAGGCTGAGCCTTTTCTTGGTAAGAGGTGATGCAAAAATGCAACCTAGAAGATTAGGAGCTTCCCTATTGGGTGCTGTCTTAGCAGGAGCTTCTATAGCCTTCCCTGCTTTGGCTGCATCCAACAACAGCTATACCTTGGGCGATTTCCCAAAGCCATTCGTAACAGACGGATCAACAAACTTTTTAATAGTAGTAGGAGCAAACGCAAAGCCTATTGATGTAGTGGGAGCAATAGACATAGCAGCAAGGTTAGGAGCTGAGCCTGGAGAAGAAAAAACAATAACAGTATCTGGAACAGCAGGAGGTCAAGTTTCAGTAAGTGGAGAAGGAGTAACTTTAGATACAGCAGACTCTAAGCTATATTTAGGTGATGAAATTGATGAGGTAGTAGATACTTTAACATCTAAGGAATTACCTACAATATTGGAAAAAGGAACATTTGAAGATGACGATGGGAATACCTATGATTACAATCAGTACATAGAGATAGGAGCAAGTAAAATAACATTTGTACAGGAAGATGACGATGAAGACCCAGTAATAGCTGTACAAATGGGAACAAGCAGCTCTGGTGATTTGTTGTATACAGCAAAAGTAAGTTTCTCAAAGGCATTAAATTGTACCGACGAAGATGTAAAAGGAAATACAATAAAGTTATTTGGTACAGAATTTACAATAGCAGGAGAAACAACTTCTTCTGAATTAGTACTTTATAAGGCATCAACAGAAGTAGATTTAGACACAACAGCCAATACAGAGAAAACTGTAACAATAGGAGATAAAACATATACAATAAAGTTAGTAGGATTCGACACAGATAATGACGCTGTAATAATAGATGTAAATGGAGAAACAAAAGATATAGCAGAAGGAGCATCTAAGAAAGTAGGTGGATTGCAGGTATATGCAAAGTCAGTAACAGCTTGGAGCCAAGGTGCTGAAGGATATGCAAAGTTGTTAATAGGGAGCGAGAAGATTATTCTAAAGAACGGCGATTATGTGAGAGTAGGAGACGATGAAGATAAAGTAAAAGGAACTTGGGTGGTTGTAAATGATGGTTCAGGAGACTTTTCTCAGTTATCTACATTAGAAATTAAAGTATATGCTCCTGGATCTAGCGATGAAGACAAATACTTAGCAGTTGGAGAAGAGTACACAGATCCATTTGCAGGCACATTCAAGGTAAAGGTAGTAGGCATTTCAGATGATTTGAAGAGCGACGCAAGAGACAAAATAGAATTTAGAGTTTCTGGAGATAACAAAGGATATGTAACTTTGAAGGACGCAAACGGAAATGAAGCAGATGTATATTTTGCATATGCAAGTGGAAACTCAGTAGACTTGCAGGATGATGACCAGAATGACATTTTCTTAGTAGAGAACTCAACAGTAGAATTGGACGAAATAACCTTCTTAGCACCTGGAGATGAGAGATATACACATATGGTAAGAGTAAAGGATGTAAATGTTGATGATACAGAGGGTTATGTAGAGTTCGAAGATGTAATTTCAGGAGATACCTATAAGACAGAGGAAGGAGAATTCAACACCACTGGAGATACTTTAGATTTAATAGTAGATGGAAAGACATATACAGTAACTTTAGTAGATGAAGATGCTGAGGAAGTGGCTGTAGCATACAATGCAGATAGCAAGGTAGTAATATACCCTGCAATAAAGTTGAACAATGGAGAAACATTAGCATTTGTACAGGAATTAAATTTGACTTCTTCCAAGATACCAAATGGAACAACCATAGTATTGCCTACAGGAGAACTAAATGTAAGTACCTTAGTTGATAACCAAACTACATGGAATACAACAGAAGTAGGACAAGTTACTTATGATTACAAGACAGATGAGGGAGGTAATCTAACAGCTATAAGAGTAAATGGAACAACAACAAATCCTGCAGTATTAATAGTAGAAGAGGAAGATGACGACAATGAAGAAAATGTAGTGGTAATAACAACATCTGCAGATTCTGGTAACTTGGACTATGATTTAGCATACTTCACAGCGTCTTCATCTAAGACTTGGAAAGATGTAAGTACAAGCGATGATGATGTAACAGCAAATTTAGATTACTATGGTACTTATGTAGAAGTAGACACAAGCGATGATGATCATACATTAGTAACAGTATATTACCCAGACAATCAGGTATATGTAAACATAGCAGTTATGGCAACGGGAGCAAGTGTATCAACAACAGAGGCAACAGAAGGACAGACAATAACTTATGAGAGTGTAGTGCCTATTAAGAGCGATATTGCTGCTTTGGATTCGGATAGTGCAGTATCTGCTGCAAAGACGGAGAAGAATTTAATCCTAGTAGGAGGTCCAGCGGTAAACAAGTTAGTAACAGAAATATTCCAGAAGGAGTACAACCTAACACCATCTGAAGATGGATACATCTATGGTTACCAGTTAGCACAAGTAGGAATTTGTGGTACAAATGGAGAATACGATGGTAATCAGGGATTGATAAAGTTAGTAAACGATGCATTTGCAGAAGGAAAAGTGGCATTGATAGTAATGGGTTGTGATACAGAAGGTAAGTGGACAAAGGCAGCAGCAAGAGTATTGCAACAATACGACGATTACAAGGAGCAATTAGCAGGAAAGACTGAAGTAAAGCTAACCGGTAGCGTAGAGAATCCTACAATAAGTTAAATCCTTGGCTTGCCCGCTAAAATAGCGGGCTGTTTTTTCTTTTTTAAAATTTTTGAAAAAATTCAATCCCAAAACATTCTTTTTCGATATCTTCTTTGTTAATATATCTCTTTTTTAGATCTCTTGCACCTATGAATTTAAAGCCTTCTTTTGTTTTTATTGCGATTAGGGGAAAAGCACCTGCCTTCTCGGCATTTTTAATCAGATTTTCGATTTGTTCTTTTTTAAGCGAAATCTTTCCAGCAAAATTTTTGCATTCAAAGAAGAAAATATTTCCTTTTTTTATTGCAATCACATCTGGCAAAGGTTGAGTTCTTCCACCAGACCTTGGCGTTCTCAAAGCTAAAAATCCTAAGCTTTGTAGCAAAGAGACTAGTTCCCTTTCCGCTCTGGCTCCTTTATGATATTTTAGTTTTATCATTTTTTGCTATTTGAAAACTTCTATATTTACCTTGCCAGCCCAATCTCCAAATAGGCTAGTGACATAATTAAACCCTGATGCAATATTTGAGCCAAACCCTACTACTAACAGCAAAAATACTATCAAGAATAACAACAAAATAACTATTGCTGTAGTTGATAATTTAACAGCCATAATTATTTCATTACGTATGGTTTTAAATACATTGTTTCAAATATTTTTGCATCAATAGAAGAAGTTCTTTTATTTATAAAATCTATCTCTATATTAGCCTTTCTGCCATATTCGTTGGATATAGATATTTTATTACCAGCACTTATGCATTTAGATTTGTCAAGATACTTTATATC
>CAZJBU010000057.1:0-4624 GCA_964544525.1 uncultured archaeon | reverse complement strand
CTAGACAATTCAAGGTATTCTATCCTACTAACGGCACTCAGACAACGGTAGGAACTAGCGACACAACGGTGTATGATGTGCCTTCCAACAAAACATTCCTGCTTAGAGGATTAATCCTCAGGGAAACAAGTGGTGCAGCCAATACCGTTACGATTAAGGACAGCAGCAACGATTACTTCACGGTAAGCCTGAGCGCTAATGAATTTAAAGTGGTAGAACTACCTTCTCCGATAGTATTTACAAGCGATGTTCTGGCTGTTGCTGGAAGTGCATCAGTAGAAGTAACCGTATTGGGAGAAGAAACCGAACTGTAGAATTAGATTGTCAATACCTCTTTTTTATATTCTTTTAACGGCATAACCTCTCTTTCTGGTGTAATAACATAAATATCATAATACTTCGATAACTCTTCAGGCTCTATCCCCTGCCTTATCGCCTTAAATCTCAGCTCAAGTAATTCTGATGGTGTTAGAATAAGCGTTTTCTTTTCTACGGGCTTAGGTATGGGAACGGGTCCGCTCATCAATTTACGCCTTATCTCTATTCCTTCTTCATAGCTTTTACCTCTTGCGGCTCTGGCTGCTTCTGCAAATCTTATTAGCTGATATAACCTTCGCTTCGTTGTATTTTCCCAGCTCCAATCTCCGGTAAACACATGAACCTTTCCTAATTTGCTCCTTCTAACAACTACCGTTCTTCTCGGTATTACCTGCATTTTAACCTACCCAGAATGAACATAGCCGCTACAGGGACAAGATACAGCAAAAGGTTACCACTATGCCTTTTTAGTCCGTATTCCCTTATCGCCTCTATTTTGATTTTCTCCTCTGCTATTCGCTTTGCATATCTGTTTATATCACGGTTTATGCTCCTTTCCAGAGCGCTTATTATGTTCTCGTATTTCTCCCTATCCTTTATTCCTTTTTTCACCTCTTTAACAACACGCTTAAGCACCAGAAGATCCCTGAACTTTTCAATAAGTAGCTTAACCCGCTTATCGAGTTTCCTTATTGCAGATTTCTCCATTCTGTTCGCTATCTCGTTTTTCTTATCCCTGTCCATAACAGCAAAATTTTCGGAAACTACGGAAAGGAGCAGATCTATATCCTCGAGTTTATCCGGAAACAGGTCTACTAAAACATTCCTGTAGGTTAATATCTGGTGGGGTACTTCCCTACCCAAAGACATCATTCTCACCTATTTTTTCAACTATATAGTTTTGGATTTCCTGCATGTGGTCCGCAACATGCGCCCATGCCTCGTTATCTATCAAATCATATAACTCTTTCATTAATTCGCCCAGCTCTGGTAACTCCTTTCTCCTTGCAGAAGGTGCATCCAATGTAGGTTCTTTTACGTTTTTCATTAACCTTTCCTTATCTATCTGCCCAGTTAAATACATTATAATGTAGTATGCTATTTTGTTCATATCCTTGTAGGTGTTTATTACCGCTAATTCTTCCATATCCATATTAAGAAATTGTATACCTGAGTATATAAATCAAACTAAACCCGCTCTCATTAACTGTCTCATCGCTAATATTTCCTCTTTCGTTTTCTCTAATACCAGCTCATCTGGTAGGTCCGGAAACAGCTTCTTCTTCTGCCAAAATAAGCGCCATATAAGTTTCCATCTTGGCAAATTCTTTATTTCCCACAGCGTTAATTTCCTTATCTCCTCTTCGTCTATATCTCTTAAGTCCGAGGCTCTCATACCAACTCACGCCAGTTCGGGAAGTTCTGTATAAACCATCTGAAGTAATAAACCTGTCTCGGATATGAAGGCTCTAACTTTTTGAGAATTTCCTCTATTTCCTCTTCTGTCATAGTAGATGGATGTTTTCCCGTCTCTACCATTATCATTCCGACTATAAGCTCAATATGCCTATCCACTTGCTTGTAATTCGGTGGCTCTTCGTAATAACTTTTCCTATAACCTGGCTGCCTGAATGCCGGTGGTTTTGGTGGCGCTCTAAATACTGGTGGTAACGGCTTTTCTACTTCAACAGGCTTTAACAACATTCTTATTGCTTTTTCTATAGTCTCTGGAGTTACAGGTCTTCCATCCCTGTAAAACCTACGCTCTATAGGGTCATACCAAAATCTCATTTCTACTGGCACTCTTATACCTTTCCACTCTCTTACAGGTTCTAAGAAATTCCCTGTTATCGGTGATTTCGGTACTTTTCTGCGCTCTAATTCTCTCCTTATCGCTTCTCTTCTCGCTAACCATTCCTCCTCGCTAAGCTCCGGTGGTTTTGTTTCTAATGCATACCAGGAGGCTACTAATTCGTCTGTTGGGTATTCCTTTATTATTTCCTCAAACTCCTTAGTTTGTTCTTTTATTTCCTCTCTTACACCGTATCGCTTTAATTCTTCTATCTCTCTTTCTCTTTCCTCTAACCTCTTCTTAACACGCTCTAACTCTCTCTTTAATTCCTCGTATACTTTAGGAGAAACTGCCTTTTTAAGCTCTTTCTCCAATTCTTCCGCTCTTCTTTTCCAAAATTCCAATTCCTCCATTTCTGGAGCAGAAACAGGTATTAAATACGCTTCGATTTCGCTTTTTAACTCGTCATAAGAAAGGTCTGGGTCTATACGGTCAAATAATTCCATTACCGTTGTTTCTGGGTCCGAAAAACCGTATTCTTCCGCCTTATTGTAAGCATAAACGTAAAGGGCTAGGAATTGTGGAAAACTTACCTTAAAACCCCTGCTTTCCCACTTCCATTTTAATAACTCCTTAGTGCTGTCTGGTATTTTATCAATGCTAATGGGCATGTTATCACCTTAATAATATATTGAGAAGAAGAAAATAAAAAGGGAAACTAAGAGTTCTCTAAACCTATTTTCCTGCAAAATTCTTTAAATTTCTTAAACACTACTGAGCAACTGCCGATTTCCCTTAATATAAGCAAAAATGTATTAAAATCTACTTCTTTGTTTTCTTTTCTGTATTTTTCATACTCTTCCTCTAGGAATTTTCTACATGTTTTTAAAAATCCCTTATAATTCGCTAAGTAAAAATCTGAATGCTTCTTTTTATCAATTTCACAAGATATAGCGAATACTACATCTCTAAAGAGTTCGTATAATCCTGGCGCTCTCCCACTATATAGTTTTATCTTCAACGTCCCCACCTCCGTTAAACTTTTTTAGGTGAGCATAAAAAATAAAAAAGGAAAAGGTTTATTCCTCAACAACTTCAAAGATGGCTATCCAATCTCTACTATCTTCGCTGAACGCTGGAAACGCCACTATAATTGGCTCTCCCTTAAGTTCTATTTCTGGACGTTTTTGTATATCCTCTACTGGTCTGTAAAGAACAAATCTCAATTTCTTCTTTTTCTCTGCTGGCTCTATCTTTCCCTCTTCGAGTGCATTAATAACCTCGTCTATTAGCTCGGCTCTCTCCTCTGGATCTACGGTATCCCTCGCTTGAGTTAATTTCTCTATAGCCTCCTCAACCAACACAACCCCCCACCTCACCTAAAAGGTATTTTCAAGGTGAAATACCATCTGTTAAAAAAGCAAATTGTTACTCGGTCTGGCTTTCTTTTGTGGTATTCCTCTGGACTTTCCCACATCACTCTAGGCTGTCTTACCCTTATTCCTGGTGCTACTTCCTGCCATTCACTTACTACTTTTGATCTGGGTCCGCTCTTCCAAAAATAAAAGGAAATAAAAGGCATGGTTACCCCCTCAAATTATCCTTATAACTTTTCCCTCGATTATGCTCGCTATGTCTTCAGGGAGTTTTTCTCCTAAAACTAGCCATCTCTCTTGTGCCGGTTTGAAATACCACTTAAAGAAATGATGTATTGCTATTTTCTTAGCAGTTTCTGAGTCTATTAATTCATTTATTCCTGTAGAAATTACATCCATGTAGCTATTGAATTTCTCATATATATGCAGTGTTGCCAAATCTTCATACGAATTCGTAATTTCTGCAACTATTGCACCATAGATCTCTAAGTTTTTAAATGGGAAAACTATGTATATCTTCTTTCTTGTGTCTATTACCCAGGCTTCTATATCTATTGCTGAGAGATCTATAAATTCTCTTGGGCTTTCTATTTCTTCCCATTTCTCGCCTTTCTGGAGTTCCTTCTTTATTAATTCCTCTAAAAATTCTTTAAATGCTCCTTTCCCTTCTACGATGTGGTCCTTTATAGCGTTTGCTCCCCAATGGCTATATAGTACTTTCCATCTTCCGTTCTCCAAACACAATATATAAGCTCTCGCTCCCATAAGCCCCACCACCTCTTATTATTTTATTTTAAAACGGTGCTAATATATATAATACTTATTATGCCCTCCTTTATAAAGATTTCGCCGCTGTAGGCTATAAATCATGTTGAAAAAACGATATGATTTCATGTTTCCCTTAAAGAAATTATAAGGAGAAGTGGAAAGAGCATAAGTCCAGGCGAAACCATAGCGTTTTTAACTCTCAGTAGATCTTATTCTCGAAAATATATATTCCACCATCGAAAACCATTTAAATTACAACATCATATATGTATTATACACCTTATAAGAAAGAAAGAGGTGGTGGGGCTATGAAAGTGGAAGCTGAAATTAAGACCCTATTAGATGGATGGATAAGGCTAGATATTCGAGT
>CAZJBU010000056.1:0-4706 GCA_964544525.1 uncultured archaeon | reverse complement strand
CAATTATTGAGAAAACTACTCCATTTACCATCTGGCTTTTTATGAATTATAGAAAAAAGAGAAAAATTTATCATCTATTTTAAACTTATTCATAAAATATAATATCCAGATTTCTAAACTAATAATTAATGACACATTTCATCTCACCAACTTCTAATGTAATAAACCCCATCAATTACTCTAAATCTCTTATAGCCCAATCTATATAAGAAATTCAAAACACTTCTCGTACTACTCTTCTATATCTCAATAAATAATACTGGTTTAAAACTCCTCTAATGTAGAAATAGCTCCCTTTAATACTTCATATTCTGCACCTTCAACATCTATTTTAATTAAATTAACCCTAGGCAATCTAAATACCTTAAAAACTAAGTGGTCAATTATAAATGCAGGAACTATCACAAATTTATTCGAGAACTTAATGATAGAGTGTGTTGACGGCCCTCGTATATATAGCTTTACGTATTTATTCTCCGACCAACAGGCTATGTTTAGTAATGTGACATTAGGAAAAAACCCTTAGTATTTATTCTTAGTAACCTAAAATTATATGGTCCTGGCTCTATTGCTAAGATTAAGCCGTTTTTAGCCTATTTCGTTGCAAATCTTGAGTAAAAACCTACAAATGCTCCAACATCTAATACTATAGCATCTTTTGGCACTTTAAATAGCTTTATTACATAAGGCTCTTGTAATTGAGTATATCGAAGACGAAAATTTGCTAAAAATTGATTCTTTCAGTATATATGGTACTTTTTTCCAGAGAACAGTAATAGGCTTTAGTCCTGAAATTCGAGTTATTATAGGCAATATAGGCAACAGTCATTCACGCGTACAGTATTTAGAGCTTAAGTCAATGGTTGAGTCCTATCAGTTTCTAATATAAGAGTATTCGATTTCTGAAAGCTCGTTTATAATAGGATCATTCCAAGGTCTACGCTCCTCATATGGATCAGCATAATCATACGATCGAATGACAAAATAGGCTAAATAGACTGGTTCAATACCCAAAGTACTAAAACTACCAGTAATAGCCTCATATATCATAGCGACAAAGTAACCATAAGGTCATAAAACTCAAAGCCAGAAGTTAATCCATACTCCGGGATCAACAGAATCTCTGAAATCGAAATAATGTCTTACAATCTCTTTCGGCTATTTCAACATGAAGCCTTTAAGGTAAGAGTACCAAGGGGGAGCATGTTTTTCTAAGATATTGAGAATATTTGAGACTAATAGACTGTAATCTTTTATCTTTTTGATCTCTTCACTAAGCTCTTCATGACATTTACTCTTATCCAATATAATTCTCCTTTTAAGAAGTCTTAAAAATGCGCACTCAAGACTATTATCAACAACAACTATTCTTATAATTGTCTCTGCATATGCAATTCTCTCCCTAGCAATGTACTTATCAACATGATTAGTCGACTTTAAGAGGTAAGAATCTCGTAATTTCAACTTATACTTCGATAAATATCGTGCAAGTTTCTCTATTGTTGTCTCTGCCATCTTAGTAGCTTTTTCACGAGGGGAGTGATTGAGATTCTGATCTATAAGGACAAGTACCTTAATCAGATTTCGACGAGTCTGCTTGTTAATATCGATTACATGATTAATCACCCTATAAAACCACTTATTTAGATTTTGTATACCACCTGCTGGAAAAACTATTACTCTACGCCCTTGAATGTAAGAGCTTATCCTCCTTATTTCCATTTGGAGTTCTCTGTAACCTTCTATACTTTCCTTTAAAAGTTTTGTTTTAAATCCCAACTTTTCAGCGAGTTCTCCAATGAAAATACCATCCAATTTCCCTTCACATAAGGCTATTACATGGCTATATGCCTTAACTCGTACTGTGGACATACTATATGTAAAAGTTAGTTTAGATAATATTTACGAGTCGATTTAAATACCCCTTAAGTCCTCACCAATTTCATAAATCTCTCTTAGTGCATCACTACCGCTGTACTCTATTAGGTAATTTTCCCCGTTTTCTCTCTTTAAATGTATGACTTTAACTTCATCTAACATGTTATTTTCCTCAGCCTCCTTAAGTATATATTCAATTAGTTCAAGATTATGAGTAGTCATAAAAACTTGTTGTCCTAAATCTCTCACAAAGGAAAGTAGAATTGATGAATATAAAGAGATATAACCTGGATGTAGTGAAGTTTCAGGCTCTTCTATAAGAAGTAGTCCCTTTCTTCCTACTAATGCATGAATAAATGTTAATCTTAAAAGTGAAATAAAGCCATCGCCAAGTGTAGTTAAAGGTAATGAGCCATATTGAGTAAGAAAGACAAACTTATGTTTCTCATTTTCGACAATAATGCTCATATCCTCTAATTCCTCTGGACAGTATGTTCTTCTAAGTATTCTTAAGACTTCAGTCTTGAGACCTCGTTTAAAAATTTCAGAGAACATTTGTCCAAGGTCTTCGAATCTCCAGGCTCCTCGATGAGTAGAATAGATAATGTCTAATTTAGAGAGATCTCTTCTATTCATGTATAATCTATGCAGTGATTTAGAGTCTAAACTCATAGGTTCCCGTATCCAATAAGTTATATCAAGTGGTATGTGCATATACCTTAGTACTTCCTCTGGTATTTGAGCTCTTTCTACTTTTCTTAGTATTCCTGAGATATCTTTGTCACTAATTCGGTAATGGATACTTTTTAGTGGCATCCAACATATTTGTCTTATTTCATCGTTTACGGAAAGCATAAAAAATAGATGTCCCGTCTTGTGAAGTAGATCATAAATATTATTACGCATCATTTCAGCCAAATCAGGCTTGAGAGTGTTCTCAATAAATCTATGTACCTTCAGTATATTCTCATGACTTTGTATAAAAGAGAGAAGTTTATTAACTTCGTAGATAAGCTCCTCACGAGACTCTCCTTTCGCTATTCCCCTCTTAAGTTTGTTTAACTCTAATAATATACCAGATAGAATACTGGGGAAGAGGTAAGTAGTAGGCCTAAGAAATTCTCTCTCTAAAGTTTTCACTACCCTAGTAATAAATTTCCTAGTTTTATCATTTATCCACTCAATAAGTTTATTGTACATAAATCTATCTTCATGCATAACCTCTTCAAGATCGCTGTACAGTTTAATAAGTAGTTTTACTTTACGCTTATCATCCAAATGGATAGTAATACTTGATTCTTTTGATTTTAAGTGAACTAGGTATCTGGGTTCAATTATCTTTTCACTAAATATTATATCTTTGATAATGTCCTTACCTAGAACATCTTTATATTCACTAAAACTCGATATTGCTAGTGCAATAGCATCAAGCACCGATGATTTACCAGTATTGTTCCTTCCTACTAATATATTAAGCCTTGACGGTCGTACAGATATTTCTCCAGATACACCTCGAAAGCTTTTTATTTTTATATAGTTTATTACCATCTTCAGTTTAATAGTACATCCTATACTTATATGTTTTAATCGAGCAAGAAGCCATAATACCTCCTTTGCTATCCAATTTGTACTCAATCCATCTGATCAAGATCAAATTAAGAAAATGTCCCCTGCTTATCATACACTTGCCAATTACTGTACTACTACTGATACTGGCTTACACGTGGTTGAAGATAATGAAATACCCAAGGGAGATATCTTGGACATTAAATGATCCCCTATAATCCCATATCTCCTATATTCTTGGGAAAATGTGTGATTATCATCTCATCATTATTTACTACAGAAAATCTTATGTTGTTTATGAAACTCCTAGTACGTACTAGGACAGGGACATTACTAGTTCTTCATCCTATTAACTCTATTGATCCTTAAAGTCCATTACCACCTGTTATTATCGAGAGCGTTTCATAATTCTATGTACTCTATTTTAGAGTCAGCTCGGGCTTTTTCTTTTTTCATAAAGAAAATATACGAGGAAAATGTTGGATCACATAGTCACTTACCGTACTCCTGAACTCATCTCTGGAACGAATACCCTTACACCAGCTTTTCTCAGAGCTCTAATTACTCTTTCCCCTCCCCCTGGGCATAGGAACACCATTACACCACCATTACCAGCACCACCAAGCTTTCCAGCTAAAGCTCCATTCCTCAATCCTATCCTCCTAAGCTTATCATCTATCTCATAAGCCCATCCTCCCTCCCTCGCAATATCATAGTTCTCATCCATAAGCTCTCCTAGGCTACTCCAGTCTGATCGGATTATAGCTCTCTCACCTTCCTCAGCTATCTCGATCAACCTCCTTACAGCCTCTATCACTTCAGGATCTCCTCTCAGATATCGCTCTCTCACTGGAGCATGGACAGAGCCAGAACTCCTCATAACACCGTTTACCTCATCCGTAGTTTCATATAGCAAACCATATCTTTCTGTACCTGCTATCGATGAGTTCATCACAGTCTCCGCTGAAGTCCGTGTGCTTTAAAATAAGCTTCCGAACTAAATCTAGAAGCTTCATAGTGCTTCATCCATTAACCAGTTTCTTATCAATCGATGTGTTTCCTCAACAGCTTGCTTTTCAGTATTCAGGTATAACAATCTGTTGGAAAGTTTTCTTGAAATTGATAAAAGCGAGTTGCGTTGCATGTTCAAATAATCCTCCCTCTCCTCAAAACCACCTCTTCGTCTCTGACGGTCCTTCAACACATCATTTTCAGCATCCGTGAAAATTGTATATGTGAATCTACCTGTGTACATGAGTCTT
>CAZJBU010000055.1:0-4818 GCA_964544525.1 uncultured archaeon | reverse complement strand
GTTACGGGGAAATGCTTTCCATTTCCCGTTTAGTCCCAGGGCGGGCTGTTTGGGGATTAAGGTATTTCTTGATAACTTTCTCAATCTCACGGAGCTCGCTGAGTCGTGCTTCCATGCATGCGATACACGTTACCGCAACATCCTCCTCGAACTCATCTTCCGCTTTTCGGAGAGTTTTATACTCATCTTTTAAGTCTCTCATCAATTCTTTCCTTCTTTGTCTAATGTATTGTAATAATCCTCTAATACACCTCATAAGTTCACCTCCACCAAAACGTCCCAGGGCGGGCTGTTTGGGGATTAACCACCGCTGCGGTGGTTCAGTCGAGCATCCCGTGCTCCTTCCACCACAAGTGCTTCCAATGGTTTACAATCATCTTCCCTCGTCCTTCAGTTCGATGATATGATAGTGCCTGTGTTTGACTTCGAGGATGTTGAAGCTCCTTACCTTGAACTTTTCCTTTTGTTTGAGCGGTGATACCGAAACGACGTTGTGAAGCACTATTTTACTACCCCGCTTAGCCATTTTGTATCGCTGCAGCCATCCAAAGTGAACCACGGGATTGTATCTTGAAAGCAGCACGAGCGGAATTTTTTTCACCTTTTCCTTCCTTCTGTTGTTAAAACCTTCCCTTACTTTCCGAAAGCACTCCTCGCAGTAGTAAAAATTATCTCCCGAAATGTTTATCTTCACCTTCGCATCGGCACCGCAAATCTTGCACTTCATGGCATCACGGGAGGGTTTTTGGTTTCGTTGAGCTGTGCCATACCCTACCATACCTTACCTCACCATACCATACCGAACCGAACCCAACCGAACCACATGACCATGAAATTTGAACCATACCTCACCACACCCTACCAGACCGCACCGCACCCTACCTAACCGCATGACCATGAAGTAAAAAAGTAAAAAAAAGAAAGTTAGTTGGTGGTTATCTTCCATACCTTGAGTTTTTCTCCGAGTATCATGTAAATTTCCGAAAGGTACTCCGCGATTTCCCTGTCGGTGACGTCGAGCAAATCGTTCTTCAGAAGCTCCAGCAGCTGCCTCAGTATGTGTTTCTGCGTTCTCGTTGCGAGGCTCTCCTGAGAAATCTCACCCCTTTCTATCTTTTCGAGAATCTCTGGGTTTTTCTGCACCGCCTCCTCGACCGGTGCCTTCAGCACTATCGGCTTTCCCGTCACGACGTTTCTCACCACCTTTACCTCGAACCTCTCTATCTTTTCCACGGGAACCTTGACTATCTCCGAAATCTGTACCTTGGAAAATCCCATTTGATTGAGTTTTTGTATGATTCTCGCCTTTTCCTGAGATGATAGCATTCTCCCGTGAGTGGAGTTGTACCTCACCGCATCTGCGAACATATCCCTGTATTTTTTGTATTTTTTGATTACCGCCTTGATGCAGTCCCGACCTAATTTCCTTACCGCTTCGCATCTGTGCCAGCCGTCGATGACGTACTTTTTTCCTCTCCACACTCCTACCACTATGGGCGGGAACACCGAGCCGCTTTTCATCGCTTCTGTGTACTGATACACGGTCAGCCAATCCGTCTTGAATCTCGGGTAGAGCTCCTCGTCGAACACGAGCTCGCTTAACTTTACAATCCTTTCCCTCATCATTCCTCGACCTCGAATTCGACCACATCGAACACTCCGAAGTATCCGCCTTTCTGCGGGCGGTAGTCCAGCAATCCGAATCTCCTTCCCGCGTCTTTTATGATTTCCTTCAGCAGCTCGACGTTTGGAAGAATTGTTCTATCGTAAATTATGTAGAACGTTGCTTCCCAGTCCGTGACCTTTGCTCGTGATTTCAGCACGGCGTCGCGTTGTATCCGCACCACCCTTGTGTCTATTTCGTACTTGTCCGTTCCCAGAGGTATTTTCTCTGGCTCTATCCTTATTCCACCAGCCAAGAGGTTCTTCATCCCCATTTTTTTGGTTCTGTAGATTCCTGCCGCATTTATTATGCACCTGAACACCGCCTCGCTCGGAATGTAGAGCTGCTTCTTTCCGTTTATCTCGTCGATGTACGCCGATTCTCTCGCTTCTTCCTCTGGATTATGGCGGTCGAACTTCGTTTTCTTCGACTTCTTCAACCTCTCTGGTGTTATCTTGTTCATCAGCAGGGGCGTGACCCCCTTTATCTTCACCCGAATTTTTCCGAACATCTTTACCTCACCTCAGCATGCCGAACCATACCACACCAAACCTCACCGGACCAGACCAAACCAAACCCCACCAAACCCTACCATACCGGACCTTACCTCACCTCACCGCATGACCATGAAATCTGAAAACCATACCCTACCATACCGGACCTTACCAAACCAAACCTTACCCCACCAAACCTCACCACACCGTACCAAACCCGACCGCATGACCATGAAATCTGAAAGTCGAGCGAATTTTTAAGTACAGGGTGAAGATTAGTACTATAGTTGTCCCGAGAACTATGTAGTTGGCGAAGTCCATTACTCACCACACTGCGGGCATTTTTCAAATTTGCTACTGTATTCCGCACCGCATGAGGGGCATTTAATAATTTGGTATCGCTGGGTAAGCGGTTTTTGAGGTTTTTGTTGTTTGAAATATTCCTCAAGGATGTGAAGTATGACGAATGAGCGTGTCTTGCGGATTTTATGTGCTAATTCATCTATTTGTTGAAGTAAGCGCACTGGCATGCGTATTCCAACAAAGTCTTTATATTCACGCCTTTTCATAAACATTACCGTAAGGAGACCACCCATCTGTGATGGGTGGAGAGACTGGGTGGTCTGGTTAAACACAAATTGTTTAACGTTAAACACTTCCTACTCCTACTTTTACTTAGAGTAAATGTATGTATAGCCATAGGGTATGTATGTATAGCCATAGGGGTTCCTAAATATAGATATTCCTTGTGTTTAACGTTAAACACTTCTACTACAGGTTTTACTTGGAGTAGATGGTTATTTTGTTTAACAATTTTCATTTTCACACCTTTATTTCTGGGTTCCTTGCCCAAGCTAATAGCTGTGCTTCGCTGATGTCGATACCTAGCTTGGTTTTAATTAACCGTGCCCTGCCTTTAAGATATTCTGGATTCTCTCTTATCAGTTTGATGGACTCTCTAACAAGTGGTATCTCAAGGATTTGTCTCTCTTTTTCTTTTATCTCTCTTATTTGCTTTATCATTACTTCGAGTGTGTTTAGCCTTGTTTCGTATCGCTCATTGATTTCCCTCAGCTGTTTCTCGAGTTTTTTTCTCTCAATTTCCCATTCTCTTTTTATTTTTTCTTTCTCCCTTTTCAGTTCATCGAGGTTTTTAACTTCATTCTGCAGCCTTGCCCTTAATGCTTCTTCTGCTATCTGTGATATGTTGATGCCTATTTTTCTCGCTAAAGATAGAAGGTCAGCGTCAATTGTAATGTGAGTTGAAGCCTTTCTCATTCGCTTGCACCATTCCATTTAGTGCTATCCACGATCTCAACATCTGCGTTAGGAAATTCCTCTTTAATTTTTTCGATTGTCTCTTCGATTATTTTATCAATCTCGCTTTCACCGAGTGCTCTGGCACAGGGAAAATTACCATTGTAGTGCATGCACCCTTTTTTAAATTCTTTTGAACTTTCCATTGCACATGCAAAATTTTCGCAGTATTGCTTAGAAACTTCTGCTGAGCTTTTGAATACCAAAATCTTTTTCTCGTTCACCACACTGAACATTTGTTTTACCAAATCTGGGCAGAAGAATCTTTCACTCACCGCTCACACCTCTTTATGAGCGTATGATTCATTCCAAACCCCTCTTATCCTCCAATCGTCGATTAGAGGAATGTAACACCATCTCACTGAAATTATGGAATTTGGTTTATAACCTTTCAACTCTTTTTCATGAGAAAAATAGAATGTTCTTGTTTCGTTAGTGACTGGATCTTTAACTTCTATAAATAAACATCCTGTTGAGCAATCTCCACCGACCTTACTCTGAGTTTTTCCAATATATTCTCTCAGAAAGATGTATTTTTCAATATAACATGGATGAGGAGAAGCCATTATATAAATAATGATGCTTGCGAAAGCCAAAGAACCAAGAATTAATAAGGGTATATCTTCATCTTTTATAGGTGGTGTGTCTACAATCCTCACCGCTCACACCTCCTCTTCCATGTATTTTTTCAGATAACCCTTACCGTACTTTCGCTCAAGGTATTTGTAGTAGACATTTTGGAAACAGTGAAGAAGAAACAATCCTGTGAAGAGTGCTATAACTGCAAATCCAAAATCTCTGTTATACGCTGCGATTGCTGATGTTATTAGACATATTCCTCCTCCTATTAAACTTGTTAATCTATCATACGTTTTCCTCTTCATCCTCATATCACCCTCACGTTTTCCTCCCCGCACCGGCACACGTAGCCTTCCTTTACCGCTTCCTTGCTCCTCGCCAGCACCACGGTTTCGCCGCACCGCCAGCACACTACCAAAAACGCCTTAACATCGTTGCTCCGATCTTTTTCTTTTATCTTTTTCAAATGCTTTGCCCATTCCAAAAGAAGGTCAGCCATGAAATTCCCCGTTTTTGATAATCTCACATCCCTCGTAACCCTGTCTCGGCAGAGCGCCTCATCGCGCTCCCCCCGCTGCGCCCCTTTCGACCCTCTGGCGATGCCTTCGGGTCAGTGCCTCGCTCACCACTCATAGACATCGAGGCGTCTCTAATGCGGTGAGTATGAGAAAACCGAAGCGAGGAATAGTTCGCCAAAATATGCGCTTCCCTAACCCTGCGCTCGTGCTCTGCGATTTTCCAGGCGATTTTTTCTATTTTGATATA
>CAZJBU010000054.1:0-4979 GCA_964544525.1 uncultured archaeon | reverse complement strand
ATATTGAAATTGTTAATTAAGTAAATTTGCATAATAGATGCGCCAGCCGGGATTTCCGGAATCTTTATTAAAGGAGGGATTGGAAAAGGGGCTTGCCTCCTTTCCTGGTTGCAGGAGGTGCAGGAACGTAGTTCCGCTTTGAACCCGGGCCGCGAGCTTGGGGGGCTCGCATGCTACCGCTACACCACTGGCGCATAAATAAAAACAAAATTAAAAATCAAAAATTATTTTTTCTTCCTTGTAACTTTTCTTCTTACTACTTTCTTCTTACTTTTATATAATTCTTGGCATCCATGGAATACAATTAACGAAGCATATGGTACAAAAAATAGAAATTGTATCAAACTACCTATTATAGGCACCATGCTTACAAGTGCTGACAATATACCTATTAATATAGTTACTATGTATATCTTTGTACTATCTCCTAAATATTTTTTTGTTACAACAAAACTTTCCTTTATAGCTTCTAATGCTTTTCTATCCGCTAAATAAATTAGAGGTACTGAAAATAACAATCTTATTGAGAAATATATTGCTAGCACACCTCCAATAATCAATGCAGGTATATATAGATTTATGATATATCCTATACCTGCTATAACTGCTGGTGGTATTAAAATTATAATAGAGCTTACTATGCTTACTCCTATAAGAGAGAGCAATTTCTCTCCTCCTCTTTTGAAATACTCCTTGAGATTTCTCTTTCTTCTTTTCACAGCACTTTCAAGTACAGAATATAACACAGAATATAGCCATATAATTAACAGCCCTGCTAGTACCAACACTATTGCCACTGTGCCTAGTATAGATAATAAGTTTTTTTCTATGTTTAGTGTATAGAATCCATTTACTACGAAAACTGCCACTACAGCCATTGTAGAAATTACTATTCCTATCAATACAATTAATGATACTATTACAATTTCCCATATTTTTTCCTTATATGCATTGAAGGCCTTTCTCATCAGAGCACTTATTTCCATATATTTTTTAAAATTTTACCTTTTTATATAGATTATGGGTGCTTATAGAACAAACAAAGTAGACAAAATTGAAAGATTTCTAAAAGATTTTGAGAAATTAATAAAGAAGCATAGGCTTTCAAAGGCAGATTCCTCTGAAATAATTGAGATATTAAAGCATAAGCTCTTAGAAACAGAACAAGAAAAATTTAGATTATATATTGAATGAATTTCTTATTGTAGATAATTAATGAGTACAACATACTTTCTTTTAAAATTAATGCTTAATTTATGATTATGAATTGGAAGAAAGAGATGATATCTAATTATTTTCAAGATATAGACAACAGAATACAAAAAATATTTGAAATTGCAAAAAAGGCAAGAGCTAGAGGAAAAGATCCCGAGCTCGTTCCAGAAGTGGAAATAACTCAAGATAAAAACCACCGTTCTGTACAACTGCTTTCTTTAGTATATCCACAAGTTTCTGAGGTTAAAGAAGATATAGTAAATAGAATTTTAGACCTAGAGGAAAAGTATGGATATGGAGATGATAGAGTTGCCTTACAAATAGCTTTAGAATTGGCACAACAAAAATTCTGCAAATTTGATTCTTTGGAACAAGCAATAGATGCTGGCTTAAGATTAGGATGTGCGTATAATGTTAAGGGAGTTGTTGCCGCACCTATAGAAGGAATTATTAAAGTAAGTATAGATCCAAAAGACAAATTCCTTTCTGTCTATTATGCAGGACCTATAAGGACTGCTGGAGGTACTGCGCAGGTATTTACTCTTTTTATTGCAGATTACCTGAGAATAAATTTTGGTTTAAATAGGTATATAGCAACAGACGAGGAAGTAGAAAGATATTACACAGAAATTTCAGATTACATTACTTACGTAACTAGGAAACAGTACAAACCAGATAAGGATGAAATAGACTTTTTAGTTAGAAATGTTCCTATTTGTATTACAGGAGAACCTACAGAAAGAATAGAGGTTTCAGCCTTTAAAGATTTACCTAGAGTAGAAACCAACTTCATAAGGGGCGGGATGTGTTTAATATATTTAGATGGTCTTCCTTTGAAAGCCGAGAAATTATGGAAAAAAATTAAGAAATATGGAAAAGAATTTGGACTCTATGAAAGTTGGAAATGGTTAGAAGAATTTATAAAGCTGAAAAAAAGCAAAAAAGAGGAGGGAGATGCTGGGTATTTAGGGGAGGTGCCTGCAGGAAGGCCTGTATATTCACTCCCAAAAAAAGGAGGATTTAGATTAAGGTATGGAAGGGCAAGAAATACAGGCTATGGTTGCTTTGGTTTTCACCCAATCACTTTGTATCTTTTGGGTAAGTTTCCTGCAAACGCTTCTCAAATGAAAATAGAATTGCCTGGCAAATCTTGTACAGTTGCACCAGTTACTTCTATCTTAGGGCCTTTTGTTAAATTGGATGATGGCTCTTGTGTTTGGCTAAGTGGAAAGAACATTACCAAGTATATAGACAAAATAGAGGAAATACTATTTCTAGGAGATATTTTAATATCTTATGGCGATTTCTCAGAGAATAACGAAAAGCTAATCCCTTCTCCATATGTTGAGGAATGGTGGGTACAAGAATTCCAGGAATTTAAGGAAAAGGAAAATCTTCTAAGTAGAGAAAGAATAGAACAAATATTAAAAAATCCTTCTTCTATAACTTGGGAAGAAGCTATTGAATTAGCAAAGAAAGGTTTACCTTTACACCCTAGATTTATTCCTTTCTTCGATAATTTTTCCAAGAAAAACTTGGTTGAGTTCATAGAATACATAAAAGAAGGAGAAATAGATAATAACAAACTCATTTTGAAAAAAGATGAAAGAAAAAAAGTTTTAGAGAAAGCATTTGTTGAGCATATAGTTTCTGAGGATAAGATAGTTACTGATGCTACATGGCTAAAAGAGTTTGTTGAGTATCTAGATAAAGAAAAAATAGAATCTAGTAATAAGACAGGCTTTGACTTAGTAAGTGAAATTAGTAAGATTGAAATAAGGCCTGTTGCAACAAAATACATAGGCGCAAGAATGGGAAGGCCGGAAAAAGCAAACTTAAGGAAGATGAAAGGATCCCCTCAGGTTTTGTTTCCTGTTGGACAAGAAGGAGGTAAAATGAGGAATTTGGTTGAGGTGAAAAGTTTGGTAACAGATGTAAGTATTTTTGTTTGTGAAGAGCACGGCTTTTCTATCTATCCTTTCTGTACAAAATGTGGTGCTCATTTGAAAAATCCAAAGATATCCAGAAGAAGAATTAATGTATCTTCTATGCTAGAGAAGGCTTATGAAAATTTAAAGGAGCAAAGATTACCTGTTATTAAGGGAGTAAGAGGAGTTACCTCAAAAAACAAAGTTCCAGAACCTATAGAGAAAGGTATTCTAAGAGCAAAGTACAATCTCCATGTCTTTAGAGACGGAACAATAAGGTTTGATTTGGTTAATCAACCCTTAACCCACTTCAAACCAAAAGAAATTGGAGTGAGCATAGAGAAATTAAAGGAGCTTGGATATATAAAAGATATTTACGGAAAGGATTTGGAAAGTGAGGATCAAATTTTGGAATTGTTTCCTCAAGATATTATAATATCTGAAAACTGTGCAAAAGCACTTATCAACATTTCGAAATTTGTAGATGATCTATTAGTAAAGTTCTATGGATTAGAACCTTTCTATAACATCAACTCTAAGGAAGACTTGATAGGGCATATTGTTTTTGAGTTAGCTCCTCATACTATAGCTCCTGTTGCTTGCAGAATAATTGGTTTTACAAAGAACTATTGTCATTATGCTCAACCTTATCTATTTGCAGCCACTCGTAGAGATGTAGATGGAGAAGAAAATGCTTTGATATTAGGTTTGGATTGTTTATTGAATTTTTCAAAGGAGTATATCCCAGCAAAAAGAGGTAGTGTAAGCGACACTCCTTTGTTATTAACAACTAAAATAGATTTGAAAGAGGTAGATGATGAGGTATATGATTTGGATATTGCCTTTAGGTACCCTAAGGAGTTCTATGAAAAGACTTGGGAGAAAGTTTCTCCTTCTGAAGTAAAAATAGAGCAGGTAAGGGACAGATTAGGAAAGGAAGATGCTTTGTACAATTATGGTTTCACCTTTGATACAGACAACATAAATTTAGGTGTGCACATTTCCTCTTATAAAATCATACCTGAAATGAAGGATAAGGTAAAAGCTCAACTTTCTCTTGCAATGAAAATAAAAGCTGTTGACGAGGTTTTGGTTGCGGATAAAATTTTAAACACCCATTTATTGAAGGACATAAAGGGAAATTTCAGAAAGTTTTTCAAACAGAATTTTAGATGTACTAATTGCAATGAGATTTACAGAAGACTTCCTTTGAAAGGAAGATGTATTAAATGTGGAGGCAATATAGTACTAACAGTTTCTGAAGGAACAGTTACAAAATACCTCGAAATTTCAAGATTTATTGCCAAGAACTTTACAATTTCTCCATATACAAAACAAAGTTTGGATATCATAGAGAAAAATCTAGAGAGGGTTTTTGGAAGAAAAAGTAGACAAATGAGTTTAGTAGGTTTTTCGTAAGACAATTAACTTTATAAAGATAAAGTAATTTAATGAGAGTGCTTTTTGCACTTATTTTTATCCAACTTTTTTCTAACTTATTGTTCTCTCTTCCAGAAATACCAGAAGTAAATTTCTCTGTTTATTGTGATAGGTATTATATTTCATCTTCTGAGATTCCATGTACTATTACTTGCCATATTTTGAATACCGGAAATGTAGAGGACATGTATGAAATCAAGGATTATTGCAATAACAATTCTTTTATAGCATGCGAAAATTTTTCCATTACTTTTTCAGCCTTGCACGCTTCTCAATGTCCATTAAAGGTAATTTCTCTTGCACGACCAGATTTAATAAAGACCATAACTTTTTATTTTGAGTCGAATAAAGTAGGAAGTTCTTCTGCGCATTCTTCATCTGGTTTTACACTTATTT
>CAZJBU010000053.1:0-4994 GCA_964544525.1 uncultured archaeon | reverse complement strand
TTTGGGGTTTGGAAATAAGGAGGTTAATGATGGGGGATTGGAAAGGGGGCTTCGCCCCTTTCCTTTGAACTCTCGACCTCCGGCTTTTACGCTAGAGCAAAGGAGCCTTTTTTCGGCTCCTGGCCTTATAAGACCGGCGCTCTAACCAGGCTGAGCTACGGGCCCCTACTTAAAACTAAATTTAAAATCTTTAAAAGGTTATTTATTTTAAGCTGGGGTGGCCGAGTGGTTAAGGCGCGGGCCTGCTAAGCCCGTTCCCGTAAGGGTGCCTGGGTTCGAAGGAAGGGGCTCCGCCCCTTTCCAAACCCCGAAGATTCCTCCCACCTCCTGCAGCAACTTTTTACATTTCTTCTAATAAGGAATGTAGATAAGAACTTCCTATTAAGAAAATCCCAGCCCCAGCGCTATTTAGAAAAAGAATTTTAAAAATTCTTCTTCCATTTTTCAAGTCTAAATCTTATTTGAATTTTTGAATTGTCTTAATTTTAATTCACAATTTTTAATAGCTTTTTTAGCAGCATCTCTCACATAATATTTTTCGTCATTTAACAGTTCTCTTAAGTAAGGAATAGCCTTAATGTATCCTATCTTCCCTAATGCTTTAGCAGCATATTGCCTTACTTGTGGTTTTTCGTCTTTGAGTAATTTTATCAGATATGGACATGCCTTGTAGATTTGAGGTTTATATTTCGCTAATTTTCCTAAAGCAGAAGCTGCTAATCTTCTTTCATTAGCATTGTTACTTTTTGTAAATTCTATCAATTGTGGAATTACAGAAGGATCTTTTGACTCTCCCAATTTCCATATAATGCTTCTCTTTTTTCTTTTCTTTATGTAACTTAGTCTAAAGCCGCATTTATCACAGAACAGTTCATCTTTACTCATATTGCCACACTGAGGACATACTGTCCTAATTTCCCAATCTTTGCTATTTTTTGGATATTCTATCCCTTTTTTAGGATATGCTATTTGAAAAGTGCATTCCATATATCTACAACCCAATGCTTGCCATTTCAGTCTGTCTATGCTATCTTTAGTAGCTGAATATTCGGATGACTTCACATCTATAAAAATAGGCGGATGTATATCTTTTTCATCTTCTGATATAAATAATATCAAATAATCTGCATCTATCTGGGGAGCAAATCTGGTTTTCGTTTTATACTGATAAAATATAGTGGCTATTGGCCCAGAAATTGGCAAGATTTCAAATTTTATTTTTTCTCCTATTTTTAGTCCTCCAAATTCTAAAATTTCTAATCCTCTAGTAGCAATCATCACTCTAACAAAGCTATAATAAAATAAAACCTCATAGAAAGCTCCTTTTAATCTAGAAATTGCATTTTGCTTTGATATTTTCTTTCCATGAATTTCATCCCAAAAAATCAAATCATTCTGATTATTTTTGATTATTTTTAGTTTAAATATATATTCTTCAAATCTTTTTACTAATTTTTCATATATTTCATCAAATTTTCCTTCTCTTTCCTCTTTAGGTAAATTTTCCCAATTAATTTTTTTGAATTCCTCACGAATTAGTCTAAGAAGACTACAACGAATCTTATCATACTCTTCCCAAAAGTTAAATAACATAATTATCATAAAATTAATTCCGAATAATATTTTATTTTTTATGATTAAATATTATTGTGAGTTTCAAATATCTTGTAAGGCTGGAATTTGAGTGTAATGCTCTGGTTGAAAAACCTGACGTAATTGGAGCAGTTTTCGGACAAACAGAGGGTATGCTAGGTAAGGAATTTGATCTCAAGGAACTCCAAGACTCTCAAAGAATAGGTAGGATAGAGGTTAAAATAGAGAAGAAAGGGAAAAAAACAAAAGGTATTATAGAATTCCATTCAAATTTGTCTTTACCTGAAACAGCAACTATAGCAGCGACAATAGAAAGTATCGAAAAGATAGGTTTTTCAAATGCAAAAATAAAGCTATTGGAGATCAAAGATTTGAGAGAGGAGAAAAGAAAATTTATTTTAGAGAGAAGTAAAGAGATACTTGAAGAGTTTTACAGCAAGATGCCAGATATTTATAAAGAAATTCAGAAATTGAAAGAAGAAGCTCTTGCAAAAGAAGTTGTTAATTATAAAGGATTGTACGCAGGACCAGAAATGGAAACCTCTGATGAAATTATTTTGGTTGAAGGTAGAGCAGATATTATAAACTTGCTAAGAGCAGGAATTAAGAATACTTTGGCAATAAATGGAGCAAGGATGAATACAAAAGTGTTAAAAGAAGCTACTGATGGAAAAATTGTCATTGCATTTTTGGATGGAGATAGAGCAGGGGACCTTATCTTAAAAAGGTTGCAGCAATTTATTGATATAGATTTTGTTGCGAGAGCGCCAAGGGGAAAAGAAGTTGAGGAGCTCACAAAGAAAGAAATCCTGCATTGTTTGAAAAACAAACAACCATTTAAAAAACGTACAACAAGGAGAACAAGATATAAGAAAAAGGAGATGGATAGACAAAAGGTTAAGGAAATATTAGATGATCTTTTAGGTACTAGGGCTTGTGTTCTAATAGATGAGAATCATAATATTATTCATAGGATGCCATTAAGCGAGCTTTCTGAACTTTTAGATACTGCTGAGTTGGATAATGTACTTGCAATAATTGTAGATGGAGTTATTTCAGAAGATCTTGCAAAAAAAGTAGCGAAAAAAAGGATTCCTTATCTAGTAGGATTAGACAAAGAGTTTAGAATAAAATTGAGAGGGTTAGAGGTAATAACTAAAGATGAATTAGATCAAGAAGAATGATTTAAATTTTTTGGGGGTAGTAAAAATTATGATCACTTATGATTTACGTACATCATCCGATTTAAAAGATATATTAAATGATGTGATTGATAAAGCCAATAAAATAAAGAATGAGATAGAAGATGGAAAAGAAATAAATACAGATGATGTGTTAGCTCTTTTGAGTCAGGCAGAACATTTTATTTTTACTGGAAGTGTTGTTTATGGAATTAATCTTGACTATAGAGAAGAAATTGGAGGGGAGCTCAATAGATACAAAAGAGCTATTAGAAACAATACTGCTGATGTAGGAGATATGTATATCGCGGTATGCTATACTTTAGAGCTATTTAAAAAATTAAAGAAACTATATGTATGAATGTTAAACTTTTAAAAACACTTTCGGAAGCATTTGGGGTTAGTGGATATGAAAGCGAGGTTAGAGAAATAATTAAAAAAGAGCTGAGAGGTATTGTGGATAAAATAGAAATAGACAATTTAGGTAATTTAATAGCCTTTAAAAAAGGAAAGAAAGGGAAAAGAAAAATTGCTTTGTTTGCGCATATGGATGAACCTGGTTTGTTTATAAAACATATAGATGAGAAAGGTTTTATATATCCTGCCGAGACCTCAAGCATAGATCCTGAGGTATTACTTGGAAGGGAGGTTTTGATTAAGACAAGAAAAGATTATATAGAAGGTATAGTTGGATATAAGCCTGTGCATTTGCAAACTGAAGAGGAGTCAAAGAAGAAAACAGAATATAAAAATATTTTCATAGATATTGGGGCTAAAGATAAAAAGGAAGTAGAGAAATTAGGGATAGAGATAGGTATGCCAATTTCTTTCAAACAAACTTTTTCAGAATTTGGAAAGAACTTTATAAAAGGCAAAGCTTTGGATAATAGGATAGGTTGTTATATTATGCTACAACTTGCAAAAGAATTAAGGTTAGACGATGATTTATATTTCGTTTTTTCTGTGCAGGAAGAGGTTGGTTTGAAAGGAGCAAGAGTTGCTGCTTATAAATTAAATCCTGATTTTGCTCTAGTTTTCGATACTGCAGTTGCTGGAGGGACTCCTGGAATTGATGAAAAGGAATGTTCTGTTCTTTTAGGTAAGGGACCTACAATAACTGCTGTTGAGGCAAGCGGTAGAGGTGTTATAGTTCCTGAAGATATGAAAAACAAAGTTATTGAAATAGCAAAAAAGGAAAAGATACCATACCAAATAGATGCTATTGTAGGAGGAATGACAGATGCTACAATAGTACAATTAACAAAAGAAGGAATAAAAGTTGCAGGTATAGGCGTGCCTTGCAGATATATTCATAGCCCTATTGAAACGGCAAGTAAAGAAGATATACAGAATGCTATAAAGTTAGCAAAAGCATTTCTAAAAAGGCTATAATGAAAATATTCCTTACTGGCAATCCAGGAATAGGAAAGACAACTATAATCAAGAAAGTAATTGAGAGGATTGAGAGAAAAGTAATAGGATTCTACACAACAGAGATCAGAAAAGAAGGAAAAAGAATAGGCTTTGAAATAGTTGAGATACCCTCTAATACCAAACATCTTTTTGCGTCTACAGAAAAAATAAGTAACATAAGATTTGGTAAATATTATTTAGATCTAGAGCCTCTAGAAGAGATTATAAAGAAAATAGAGGATAAAGAATCAGAAGCAGATATAATAATTATCGATGAGATAGGGAAGATGGAATTTTTCTCTAAGAAATTTAGAAATTTCATTAAAAAACTTTTAAACTCAAACAAAACCTTGTTAGCAACTTTGCATAGAAGTTATAAAAAAGAATTTGGAAGATATGGGGAGGTTATTGAAGTCACAAAGGAGAACAGAGATTTCTTACCAGAAAAGATATTAGAAATGCTGACTAGAGGTAGTATGCAAGATGAGAAGGTAAGTAAGGCTTGATTTTCTCTTTGAAGTCTTGCAATATGTTCATAAAGTTAATGAAAGCATCATAAGGAGTTGCAAGATGGGAGAAATATTTATGCACATCTCCGTCAGCCCAATGCTTAGTACACATATAGTAAAGATGATCTGATATAGATAGATATCTCCATATTCTCAAAAATTTTTCTCTTTTTTCCTCATCAGGAATTGCTTTTATAAATGAATATACTTTTTTAAGTTCTTCAAACGCTGTTCTTTGCATATCGTTGCCTAACCATGCGCTAGTATCTCTTTCCATATCAGCCCAAGATATGGGATA
>CAZJBU010000052.1:0-5140 GCA_964544525.1 uncultured archaeon | reverse complement strand
TAGTTAGATATTTATATGTCTGACTATTATGATATCTAACATGAAAGAAGACATCTACACAAGCATTCAAATATCATTGCCATTGCGATTAATAAACAAAATAAAGCAATATAGCAAAATTCTTCAAACAGATGAGAGCAAACTCATAGAATTAGTACTAAAGCTCTATCTCAACCAATTTATCTCAAAAGTCTTAGAAGAAAAAGCTTATAAGATAAAAAATGAGAAAATACATTGAATTATTATACAACTTCTGGAAAGAAACAAACAAATCCAAGTTTACTTATAATGATCTAAGAATTTGGTATTACAATTCTCCTAATGGTTATAAAAGGTTTAAGACAGAATGGCATACGATTTCAAGACAATTAAGAAAACTTGCAGAAGAAGGTATCTTAGAGAGATATCATCCCAAGAAAAACAAAACAATCTTTTACTTAACCGATAATTTTTCAAAATTTGTAAAACTCTACTTACCTGAACCTGCAAAGTGATAGATAAAGAAAAAATAAGAAAAGAACTAAAAAACAAAGTAGTAGAAGATGTTATTCTAGGAGATTTCTTCATTAAAATTTATTTCAAAGACGGCTACGTTTTTGAAATCCTTGCAAACGATCTCGATTACGAACTATATAAAAATGATTATCCAAAAGGAAATAAACAATAACCAAGACATTTACAAACTCAGAAAATTATGTAGAGATAGATATATAGATCTAGATGAAGAACTCTTCTACATACTCTCTCATTATAGAGATAAGATATACAAGGTAATTCTAAAAATAAACATGCATAAGAAAGAACTTATAATTTTGGTAAAAGACTTCATCCCTAAAAGCGAATTTTTAAAAATAAGAGAACTTTTAGATGATTTTGATGTGAAGATAAGAAGGAAGACAAAAATAGGAAAATGGCAACAAAAATATTAGATTATTTGGCAAATCTAATTGGAGTATCTGGAAATCCATCATCAAGAGAATACCTTTACATACTCTTCAGAGACATTAAAGAAAAAGGTTATCATGTCCCAAGGGGAAAGTACCTCTACAATAAATATCGATTAATAAGGAGTAGGTTAAGAGAATTGGGAGTATTAAAAATGAAGATGGATGCTTTTAAGAGAAAATACTATACTTTGAATGAGATGATTTATTATATACTCAGAAACAAACTTTATGAATTGAAAAGAGAAATAGACAGATGCGAAATGATAATGCATGATTTAATTGTAAATTCTTACAGAGCAAGGAGAAAAACACAAAGATGAAAGAGGATGTTTTAAACTTACTCGAAAAACTTGAAGTAGTCACACTTGCGACAGGGTTATTACTAGGTATGATAGTATGCTGGGTTATAGTTGCGTTTTACGAAAAGAGTATAGGACCTGTGTTACTTGAGTTTATTCATGCTATTGCATTCTTTTTCATGAGTAAAAAGATGTTTGAGTTATCAAAAGAATTAAGGACTCTCTTAAAAGAGGAAAATGAAGAAGAAAGATAAAACAGATTGGGTAGAAGATTTATGGGAAATTTACAAAAAATTTGATAAAGAGATGAAAAAGTTTGTAACTGTTATAAAGCTAAAAGATCTCATGAAAAAGAAAGAAGAAATCAAACAATCTTCAAACAATAATAAATAAAAATAAACATACCTAAAGCTATCCCTACATTTACCTAATTTATAACTATCATTACTTCTTCCTTCTCCTTCGCCTTCTCTTCCTCTTTGCCATTTCCCTTTTTCTTAACTTCTGCAATGTTTTAGCCAAATACAATTTCCTCACAATCCTAGTTCTCAATTTTATCTTACCTTCTTTCCATAACCTCAAAACACCTAAAATCGCTCTATCATTAATATCACCATCCCGAGTGATCGGATCATAACCCAACAACTTCTTCAACTTATTCCTATGTCTCTTAAACCATGCTACTAGAGAACCAGGCCTCTTAATAGCTTTCTGAATCCATCTATTACTCCTTGCCATTTTCAAACAAGATTGTATACTCACAATTTTAAAAATTGGTATACAAAATCCTAGGAATTTGTATACCTAACTTTAAATAAGCAACATAACAATCTTTTGAACAAAATGATAGGAAGATTACTTACACGCGCAAAGGAGAAGGTAAAGAAAGTATTTTATGAAGCAAAAGTAGGGTATGAAGTAGGTAAAGCAATAGGTAGAAGATTAAGAGGAGCAATAAATCTAGGATCATTGCCAAATGTAGTAATGCTTTTTGCAGTTGCAGTATTAATAACCTCTGCAGCAGCATTAGCTTTAAATAGCTTCAAAGGATCTCTTGAATCAGGTTCTATAGCATACAACATTACTGAAAAAGGAGAGCAAGGTTTACTTAACTTAAGCGGACAATACGGTACAATAGGTACAATTATAGGAGTCGCAGTTTTGATTGGTATCGTAGTCGGAGCATTCATGTTAGTAAGAAGATAGTATTAGCAAAAACTAGTAGAAGAAAATGATAAACCTGAATAATTTAGCTCATATTATTTTATTATTTTTTTGCGCGATTTTGATAGTTGGGGGAGTCGGCCTTGTTTTACAAAACTTCAAATCCGCAACATATAAAGATACTCCAGTAACAAACGAAAACGTTACAACAATTTCTTCTGTACCTGCAGAAGTCCAATTTGCAAATTATCCAGTTGTTTCTAACTCAGAAACAATTTGGCTCGACAACGGAACTGCAACATCTACTCTAGAAAGAGATGTTGATTATACAGTAATAAGCTACGATGAAGGTAAGTTTAACATTACAGATGCAAACGGATTAACAGGAACACTTACAGTATATGCAAACTATACTTACAAAGCATCTACTACTGCAACAGAAACAACAGAAAAAGGATTAACTGGAACATTAAACCTCTCAGGACAATTCCCAATAATAGGTACTATGATTGCAGTAGGTATAATCATAGGAATCATAGTAAGGGTATTTGTCTAATTTTCTTTTCTTTAATTTTTTAATATTTCGGAAAACAATCTTATAAGAAGAAATGGATTACTTCATAGCAACAACATTGGCATATGCTATTCTAACATTAGCATTCTCTATCTTATCATCGCATATTGAAGATGATTTCTTAAAACTATTCTTCATCTTCTTAACGTTTGTATTTGCAATCTCATCATCAATCTCAGTCTTTAAAATAAACTTACAAGAAGAATCTTACTTAACTCAAATCGCAGAAACAAATTACATAATCGCAATGTTCTCAATATTCGTATTTTCAATTTATATCATAATCTTACTCTACATAAGGGTGTTCAAATCTTTCTTATCTAAGAAAGAATGAATTACACAACGATAAAAATAAACAAAATGACAAAAAAGAAATTAGAGAGATTAAAGAAGGAGTTAGAAAGAGAGATAGGGAAAAAGATAAGTTACGATGACTTGATAAGAATTCTAATTCAATTCAACAAAGAACTGTTATAGTACTTATGTACGATACAATTGTACCGTACATTTGTCTTATTCATAATCTTATTTTTTATCCTTGGCATATAACTGTATATAGAAGACTTATCTAGACAAAGATGCTCACTAAACTTCTCAAAAAAGCTTACTATAAATACTTAAGATGGAAATATTGGGAAGGTGGTCATAGATACATACGCTACATAAAGAAGGGTCTTCTTATTTTTTTAATAGCTTTCTTATTCTTCTTTTTCATTCCATCAAGTTTATTTGGATTCACATGGATTTTTGAACCCCTTGGCCAACCCTACTCTTTTTTAAAATATTCTACCCACAAACTAGTTTTCTTCAATTATCCTACTTACATTTGCGATGAATCCAAATGCATCTTTAAAAACACAAAATACCCTTCTACTTATTGGCATTCTCTCCTAAAGAATTGCAATGCTAGTGAAATAATCTTTTATAGAAAAGGTGGCGCATATGTTTCTTTATTGATAGAACCTATTTGGGGAAAAAACTGCAAAATTCTCTTTTATATGCTTGCGCCGAGGGAATATGTGGGAAGATTGATAATGGAATGTAACGTATTGAAATCTTTTCTAAAAGAAGGGAAATATGGGGAATTTTTCTTTTTTGCTCCTATGGATCCAGGTATTGCATTCGATCCATCTATATTTGAATTTTGCGAAGGGCCATTGAAGAATGCTTATGTGAGTTTTATAGAGAAGTTTTACATAGGGGTACGCTATTCTTAGTCATCGCGTATCAATATTTATACACTAATACTTCTAGCATTGCAAGACGCGATAGTAGTCGCGTATAAATATTCATACGTTTCTAAGGGTTTGATCTTGATCTGACAATAAAAACTTCTAGCTAGTATTCTCGTATGAATATTCATACTTCTTTTAACTTCATATTTATATTATAATAAGATCTGTTTCTCTTTCTCATATTTTCATAGCATTACTTTAAATACATATTGCAACAATCTTATAAGAAGAGATGGGAATATTTGATGTATTCAAGAAAGCAATAAAATCATTTGAAGAAAAGACTGGTATAGATATACCTTTTGCGGGTTATAGTAGAAGAGAGGTAGAGGTACTGCATAGATCTTATTTAGCTTTTAAGAAGCAAAAAGAAGAAGAAAAAAAGAAGAAAAAGAAGTTAGAAAAATTCTTTGAAGAATTAGAAAGTAGAGAAATACAAGGGACTAAAGTTGAAATTCCAAGACTTAAAGGTAGGGAAAAGGAAATAGTTGAAGAATATGAGAAAAAAGCAAAGGCCTTGGGAGTTGAGGCGGGCGGGTTAGCGGTAGCTTTAAAGAAAGAAGAACTGAAAAGAAGGGAAGAAGAATTAAAAAAGACTGAGCAAGAATTAAAAGAAAAAACGAAGCAATATATGAAAGAAATACAAAGGAGGAGAAAGGAAATACAAGAAGCAAAGGAAAAGGTAAAGTCTGGTGAATATGGGATAGAAACAGAAAAAGGCCTTTTAAAAGGAAAGGAAGCATTAGAATATTTGGAAAAGCAAGAAAAAAAGTTAAATGAAGCATCTCAACAATTATACAAAGCAAGATTACAATTAGAAAAACAAAAATCTTCTTTAAAAAAAGCTAAAGAACAAATTGCTAAAGCGGAGAAGCAATTAACAGAAGCTCAAAAAGAACTTTTCAAGTATGCAGAGAAGAA
>CAZJBU010000051.1:516-5181 GCA_964544525.1 uncultured archaeon | reverse complement strand
GCATCCGCAATAAATGCAGGTGCTTACAACCCTTTTCATAATCCTTCCTTTTCTATATATTTTTTAAACCTCAAAGTATCTTCGAACATAAATATATTATTGAAATACAAGTAGATTTCCCTTGCCCTAAAGGAAAGCAATTTTTCCCTTAGCATTTCAAAATCTTTGTTAGAATATTTGTAGGAATAAAGCTTTTTACCTGGTGGAGAACCATGAAGCCTAAGATAAACTATCTTTCTTCTTCCAAGGAAAGGATCTCTAACAAAAGGATCACAACAATCTATTAAACCATATTTTGCGCAAAGTTTTTTGATATTATTAAGGTTCCAGCCTCTAAGTTCAATAGCAATTTTAAATTTTAATTTTTTTGGAGTTATTTTTTCAAAAAAATTTCTTGCATTTTCAATGTTCTCTTTGCTATCACTAAATCTTTGGGGAAGTTGGATCAAACAAAATCTTACCTCTAAATATTCACAAATCTTTTCCGTTTCTTTCCAAGCCCAAAACACCTCATTGTTCGGTTTTAAAAATCCAAGGTTTTCCGGCTTACCCGGAACATTCCCTTTAAACCTTTTCCATGTTGGAGAAGAAAAAGGGTGAGTAATTCCTTGAAAAGCCTTTATAGAGAAAACAAAATCTTCCGGAACCTGGGCTTTCCATTTCTCAATAGTTTTTGCCTTTGGTAAATTGTAAAAAGTACTTTGTATTTCTATAGTATCAAAAACTTTTGAATATTCTCTCAGACTTTTCCTTAAACCACAGCAACCTATTCTTAGGATCATAATTATTTTAATTTCAAAATTTCAGAATATATTATGAAACTTTCTGTGTTTATACCTGTGTTCAGAGAATCTGAACACTTAGAGAAACTGATAAAAGACCTTTTATCTGACAGCTTTAGAGATAAAGAAATATTTGTAATTGTTGATGAACCTACTGAAAGAACCTTAAAATTAGCAAATGAATATAAAGACAAAATTAATTTCATATTGAATAAAGAAAGGAAAGGAAAAGTAAATGCAATAAATGAAAACATTCATAAAGCAAATGGCGACATAATAGTTTTCCTTGACGCTGATGTAGAAATAAATGGAAAGGATTTCTTGAGCATGATATATAATAAGATGGAAGATGCTGATCTTCTTGACATAAAGAAAGAGATCATCCAAAATTCTATACTTAGCAAACTTGTCGCATATGAATATCTTGCATATGACATAGTCAACTACATATTATCTAAAACTACTGGCCAAATTTTTATGCTAAATGGTGCAGGATTTGCTATTAAAAAAGAAGTCCTCTTAAAAATTGGTGGTTTACCAAAATTAATAGTGGAAGATGTAGGCATTGCTCTAGAATCTATAAAGCATAAACTAAAATGCAAATTTTGTAAGGAAGTCGGAATTAAAACTGAAGCTCCTAACTCAATAAAATCTTATATAAAGCAAAGAGTAAGATGGGGTTCAGGAGGAGGAGAAGTAATAAAAGAATATAAAAAAGAATTACTGAAATATATAATAAAAAATATCTGGATTGTTCTTCCCTGCTTGTTAATATATTATCCTCCAATTATCCTGCTTATACTTCTGCCAATATTATTGCATAACTTATTTCATGGCCTGATTGCAACAGCAACATTTTTGATTCTTCTTTCTGTAGTTTTCATTTTATTTTCAAAAAAACTTAAAGTAAAAGTTAGTGCACCTATCTTGCCTTTATATTATCTTTATATAACTTTCTCCTTTTTGGTGTTATTTATTTCTTCAATCCGAGGCATTACAAAGAAGGGATCTTTACCAGATTGGAAAGTATAATTTCATAGGTTGTAGAATAGTTTTTCTCTACTGCATCCAATATCCTCTTAGGCTGCTCATAAAAAACATAGGAAATATTTTCTGGTAAATCTTTTGGTGATATATCTATAGAGACTCTATCTTTCAGGACAGGATAAGAGAGCAATATAAAAGTACTAAGAATAAGACCAACCATACTTACAGATAACAAAGTGTTGATGTCTCTATTTATACTTATCAAAATACAAATTCCATAGGTTAAACCACTAATCATAAACCAAATTGCTAATCCGTTATCCAGAAGTAGAGGTATAGAAAAATAAACAAAAGTAAATCCTAATGGTGCAAATTTAAGTACTTCTAACAGAGAAATCTTTTTGTTCTTTCTGTAAAAATAGTAAGCAAAAGAGTAAATAATACCATACAAAAAGAAAATTGGAAAAGTATAGGCATTAAAAAGGGTACCGGTAATAGCAAACCAGAAAACAACAAGATTTAAAAATTCTATAAAGATAAGTGAGACTGCCCTAGCAAAAAGAGAAGATATGAACTTTGTCCTTACTATATTTGCAAATACCAAAATAGATGACATAATTGCTATAATAGGGTTCAATATGAGCAAGGCTGAAAATCCAAAAATAAAGGAAAATATGAAGCCTATGGTATATTCTTCTTTTTTGAACAAACCTCTTGCAAGCAATTTTTGTTTTGGTACATGTTTTCTTTTTTTATCAAACTCATAGTCAACCAAATCATTATAAAAATAGACAGAAGAGTAAAAAAGAATAAATGCTAGGAAAGTTATGGCAATTTGGAGGAAGGTTGATGAAATTAAACCTAGAGAATAAGCAACTATGAAAGCTAGTGCTAGCAAATTTAACTTTTTAATAGCGCTTTGAATATATATTTCATTTATCAATTTAAAATACCTGCTATACATACTGTACATAAATATTAAAACTGAGATCAATTTAAATTTTTATAATCCTTAATTTTATGCATAAAAAAGTAGTTGAAGTGCCAGAGGGAATAGAGGTATCTATAGATGGTCTAAAAGTCAAAGTAAAAGGTAAACTTGGAGAGTTGGAAAGAAATTTTGAGAATGCCTATACAAGAAAGACAATTAAGATTGAAAAAGAAGGTAATAAAGTAATTGTTAGCACAGATAGAAAAAATAGAAGATACAAAGCTATTGCATTTGCTATTGCTGCACATATAAAAAATATGTTCAAAGGAGTGCAAGAAGGTTTTGAATATAGACTCAAAATAGTATATACACACTTCCCTATTAATGTACAAATTCAAGGAAATGAAATGGTTATACAAAACTTTATGGGAGAAAAAGCCCCAAGAAAAGTTGAGCTTATTCCTGGGGTAGAAGTAAAAATTCAAGGTCAGGAAATTATTTTAAAATCCATAGACATTGACAAGGCTGGCTTGCTTGCGGGAAGAATTGAGCAGGCTTGCAGGGTAAAGGGAAGGGATAGAAGAAGATTCCAGGATGGCATTTATATTACAATGAAGGCTGGAAAATGGATCTAGCAAAAGCTATAATCTACAGGTTAATATTTGGGACATATAAAAAACCAAATGAAAAAATTCTGGAATATGCAACCATGTTCCACAGAAAAGGTGAGATTTTCGAGTATCTAGATACATCTCCCGAAATAATAGGAAAGGCCGTGAATGAAGGTAGGACTGATATCATTATGTATATCATAGGAAATAACCAAAAAATAGCAGAAAAGGATTCTATCGAAGAGAAAATAAAAAAAAAATAAAAGAAATTTTAAAGGATTAGACAAAAGCTTGGAAATTGACTTTTTAGATATTTTATATCTTTCCTATTCCGATTTAGGGGAAGATCAATTTAGCGTACACGAAAAATATTATCCTTTGCATATTACATCCTCTGCTGTAAGCGAGTTACACTATAAAATAGGAAGAATACTCCAAAAGAAAAATAGCAGCACTATAAAATTACATAATAATAAAGAGATCATAAAGTTAGTACAGTTCATAGAGGGCGTTAAAGATATAGGCATCTCCTCTAAAAGAAAACAGAAAGATATAGAAATACCTGATTATATCATATGCTTTTCGCCTTCAAATTTAGATGCTACCTTATCTTCTCATGAGATAGCTCATAAATTTGGATTTGTCCACGTTCTTGATCCTTTTGATATAATGAATGACCCTGCGGGCTTTTGCTTTCACTTTATTAAAAATTCCGATAAAAAATTTAGAAAATGGTCAAAAAAGCAATGGAAATTTATAAAAGGATTTTATGAAAGTTAATTTCAAAACATTGCCATTTAAAAGTATTTAAATTTTTTTACTATTGGTAACTATGGAAGAAACAACAAAAACTAATATCCCTTTAAGAGCTGAAAAAATGGATTATTTTCAGCTAAGAAACTTAAAGAAAATATTACCCGAACTTGGAGAGAATATAGCAAAAAGTCTCTCGTCCAATAACATCATCCAAGTTGTAGGTCCAAAAGGTGTAGGAAAAACGATACATCTATTAGCCTATTTTCTAGATATTACTGAAGGTAATGTAGATTCTGATGTTGACTATCTTTTTCCAGGAGGTATATATTTTGATGTTGAAACAGGAAAAATGGATATTTTTGATCCAAAAATTTACTGCTCGGAAGAATATTTAACGAAAAATTCTTGGATTATAGGTGCATCTAAAAAAAGATTATAAAAAGAAGCAATCCTGTCGCAGTAGATAATTTTCATTATGTAGGAGACCTTCCAGATTATCCAGAAACTTGCGAAATAGCAAAAAAGTTATTGACAGAACTTGCGATTAGGACTTTAGAGGAAATAGATGAAGATAAAAAGGTTATTATATCTTCAGAAG
>CAZJBU010000051.1:0-506 GCA_964544525.1 uncultured archaeon | reverse complement strand
AAAAGTGAAGTAGATGAATTATATGATTTAAACTCTAAAATAGAAGATACAATTGGAATTCGCCCTTCTTCGTTTTCTACTCTTTGCAAGGCTTATAATGTAAAAACTGACCCAGAGATAGAAGAAATTTGGAAAAAAGAATCTGATCATCAACCAAGGTCTTGGGTGAACATGTTAAACAAGTTTGGCAAAAAAATAGATAATGTAATAGAACTAAGATGGGGATATATTATAGAGAATAAAAAAAGAAAAAGGTATAGATTACATATTCCGAGCTATATACTCAATAACACAAGACAAGTCTTTATCAGAGTCTCTATTAGAATATATAATTGCTCATCCAAAAATTAGATCTCCTATCGGCTTAAAAAGAATCATAAAAAATTACAATATCAAAAAATTAGAGAACTTTGAAGATAGAATTAGAGAAATAGAAAAAGCCATAGATGAAATAGAAGAAAAACTTAGAAATTTAGAAAAAGTGAAAGTATATATTTCTATAAGGG
>CAZJBU010000050.1:0-5294 GCA_964544525.1 uncultured archaeon | reverse complement strand
TAAGAATACTTCCTTAGCTTTATTTCTTCTATGAGTTTGCCTATCAACTCATATCGTTCCTGTGGCGTAAGCTTTTTAATGTCCAAATCCATAGGAAATTGTGTGAAATCCAGCTTTATAAAATTTCGCTTTAACTCCAATTTGGAGGATTATACGAATAAAAAGTGCGTGAAATACTCGTTAGTTGCAATTGCTCGGCGGTACTTTAGAGAGAAAATATTTAAATAATTTAACTTCATTTTAGTTTATGACTGAAGAAAAACAATTAATTAGTTACTGTGGAATTTGTTGTTCTTTATGCCCTGCTTATAGAGAAAAAGATTGTCCTGGTTGTCCTGAACTTGAGGAATGTAAGATTGTCCAATGTGCGAAATCTAAAAACATAAGATATTGTTTTTTATGTGAGGAATTTCCATGTAAACTATTTGAAGAGGGATTTGATTGGAATCTAGATGAAATCCCAGAGTTCAAAGAATTTAAACTTGGAACAATAAAATGGAAACCTTTTAGCGACTCATATATTCTGTTGTTTAAATTAGGAAAAGAAAAAACAGAAAAATAATTTTCGCACCGCCGAAAACTCTCGGGCTTACTTCGTAAGCCTCGCCACTTCGTGGGCAACTAACAGCAAATATGCGGTTCAGTTCCTTCGAAACTTCACCCAAATTTGGCTTACGCCAAACTTCGCATATCTGCGATATGTTATACCAACAATAAGTTTACAGAACCTTGTGGAAAAAATATATAAACTATATGTTTTGGTGTCTTCTTTTCATATCTTCTTCTTTCATTCCATAGAATTTAGCCCTAGCATTTGCAAACATTTCTAGTGTACAGAGTGCCTTATACTCAAACTGCGTACCCATGTAGGTAATAGGTGGATTATCTTTGAGTGTCACATCATTATAACTTTTATCATCTTTTGTTCTACCTCTTAAAACAAGTGCGCAATCGCAATATTTTGTTAGGGTAGAATCTTCTCTTGCAGTAATTGCAACTACTTTTGCACCAATCTTCTTAGCATTCATAGCATGGATTACTACCGAAGAGGTTTCTCCAGAACCAGAAATTGCAAGTAGAAGATCTTCTTCGGTTATTGCTGGCGCTAAGCCATCTTGAACATAGAAAACATCTATACCAGTATGCATTAGTCTGTTCCCTGAAAATTTGCCAATTAACCCGGATCTTCCTTCACCGCTTATAAAGATACGCTTGCAAGTTACAAAATACTTGAGAATTTCTTTTACTGTTTCTTCATTAGCTACTAATTCTTCTTTTAGTTCTTCATCCCACTTCTTAAAGTACTTATCTATTGGAGACATAAATTCATGAATATCAAAAAGATCATTCACCATACAATTCTCATTTTGGGATTCTCTTACCATCATAAAGTAATTTATTTTAAAACACAAAATTTTTATATATTATTTCTTTTTCACTAATATATAGTATGTTTGATGGAGGAGGAGCATGGAATGTACTCTCATTTCTTTTGTTAATCATATTCTTTTTCTTTCTCCCAAAATTGATGGTCTACCAGATTATCTCTTTGCTAAATTCTAAAGTTTTGGAATACGAAGGTTACATAGCGAATGCCAGGAAGGAAATTTTCAGAAAAATAAGGAAAAAAACCAGCCTATCGAAAAAACAGATGGAGGAAAAATTTGGCAGTATTTTGGAGTTTTTTGTTGTTGAACCAAGTTCAATAGACCCATTCGGCATTGCAAAAAAGATAAACTTTGTAACCAGGATGTACGATAAGAAAATGCTGCACCTTACCAAAACTCTCGCCCCAGGATTGAAAGAAACCGAGGTAAAGGACGTTTCCGCAAGTTTGATGCATACCATCGGCTTATACCAGATAGTTAAAGCTCTAAAACATTACATCCAGATTATAAAGGAAACCAACAATTTTCAAATAGGCATGATAATTCAGATGCAATTGCCTTTTCTGGATAAACAGGTTAAAGCCCTTTATAAATCAATTCCTGCATTTATTAACAAGATTCCTGTAGGTGATAGCATAGCTCCTCTTTTTGCTTCTAAATTGATTGGGAATAGTAAACACTTTGAAATTGCTGAAGATACAATTTGTTGTAGAAAAAAGCTTTTTGGAAAAAATTGCTTTATAATTAAAGCAAAAGGTCCAGAGGCTAACTTGGGTAATATAAAGGAGGCTATAGAAAAGTTAATAAAAAAATACAAGATAGAGAAAGTTATCACAATAGACGCTGCTGGTAAATTAGAGTCAGAAAAAACTGGAGAAGTGGTTTATGGGGTAGGCTTTGCTATGGGAGATAGGGGAGCAGAGAGATATCTAATTGAGGATATTCTTATGAAAAAAGGAATTCCTATTGAAGCAATTGCAATAAAGATGAAGCCAGAAGAAGCATTGATACCTATGAGAAAAGAGATTTTAGACGCTATACCTAAAATAGAAAGGTATTTAGAAGAAATCCTTAAAAGTTCTAAAGAGAAGAATATTTTGATATATTGTGCTGGAGTCACTATAGGAGTAGGAAATACAGAAAAAGACTTCAAAGAAGCTGTGAAGAAAATAAAGGAAAACTTAAGGAAGGAAAAGAAAGCCGAAAAGAAAAAGAGAATTATCTAAGATTTTTATACAAACATTAATTTAATTATGCCAGAAATTATTGTTGGTAGAGACAAAGAAGATTTAAAAAAATATGGAAATAAAGGAACAATCTTACTAGGAAAAAATATTGTTGGGAAAGGGTTTGACATTCATCTTGCTACAGAAATAAAATTGGATGTAGTAAGGCCACATATTATTTTAATCTCTGGAAAAAGAGGTACGGGAAAGAGTTATACATCAATAGCAATAGCGGAAGAGATATCTAAGCTTCCTGAAGAGATTAAAAGAAATCTCTGCGTTATTGCTATAGACACTCAAGGAATTTTTTGGAGTATGAAATATCCTAACTTAAAGCAAAGAGAATTGCTTACGGAGTGGGGTTTAGAGCCTAAAAAGTTTGATGTTGAAGTATATGTACCAGAAGGGCTAAAAGAAAGATTCGAAAAGGAAGGAATACCTTATGATAAAGTGTATGCCATAAGTGTCGAAGATATAAGTTTTGAGGAATGGTGCTTTTCTATGCAAATTGATCCTAATGGTTTAGAAGGAATTCTGTTATCAAAAGTTATGAAAAATTTAGGAAAAGTGAAAAGTCTAAATACTCTAATAGAAGAAATAGAAAAAACAGACTTTGAAGAAAAAACAAAATTAATGTTAAAAAGTAAAATAGAAAATACTAGAAGATGGGGTATATTTGGTGATAAAGGAATTGATGTAAGTGAAATCCTAAAACCAGGAAAGATATGTATATTCGATGTTAGCTTTTTTACTTCCATATCTGAAACATGGAGTGTGCGTAATTTGGTTGTTGCTTTGTTGCTTAAGAAAATATTTGATGCCAGAGTAGAGGCCAGACGATTAGAAGAAATAAAAGAGATAGAATATGAATACTCCGGAAGAATATTGCCGTTACCATGGATTATAATAGATGAGGCCCATAATTTTATCCCATCTGAAGGTATTACCGCATCAACACCAATATTACTAAAAATTGTAAAAGAAGGAAGACAGCCAGGAATAAGTAATATATTCATAACTCAAATGCCAAACAAATTGCATCGAGAAGTATTAGCACAAACAGATATACTCATAGCACATAGATTAACAGCATTTGCAGATATTCAAGCGTTGAAGGAAATTATGCACACATATATGATAGAGAGTATTGATAAACTTATAGATGAATTGCCAAAAGAGAAAGGTAGTGCCATTTTAATTGACGATAACTCTGAAAGAGTATATAAGGTTCAAATAAAGCCTAGACAATCTTGGCATTCTGGCGAAAGTGCAAGTGCAATATAGAAATATGAAATACAAACCAGAAGAGATTATAGACATTTTTGTTAGGCAAAATTGGGAGACGAGAGAAGAGGCAATTAAAAAAATTTCAAAACATAAGGAAATTCTAAAAAAGTACTATAGAGCAGCGATTAAAAATAAACTCAAAAACTGGAAAAATACAACCAAAGGCAAGCTAGGGTTAATTATAATTTATGATCAAGTACCAAGATTTATTTTTGATGAAAAGGATCCTAGAACTTACAATACTGACAAACTTGCACAAGAAATAACAACTGAAATGTTAAATAGCTCTGAATATAAGAATCTATCGCCAATAGAAATTATGTTTGTATTTCTCCCTTATCTTCATTTTGAAAATTTAGAACATCAAAAGATTGCAAATCGTATTTTCAAAGAACTTTACAAAAAAGAACCAAAATTGTTTGGATGGATATTCAGAGCATCAAATGAATATTTAAAAATCATAAAAAAATTTGGTAGATTTCCTCATAGGGATAAGATACTAAAAAGATGATAAGGAATTTAAAATTTTCTTTATAATCAACTTATGTATCCTAAAGAGCTACTAAAAAATGAAGATAAAATAGCAAAAGCTTGCACAAAAAATGCTAGAATTAGCTTAAAAAGTGCTACTATTGTTTGTAGAGCAGTAAGAAAACAGAAATATGTAGTAAAAGCAATAAAATTTTTGGAAGATTTGTTGGAGAAGAAGGTAAGTATACATGGTAAATATTATACTAATACAGCCAAAGAGCTATTGAAATTTTTGAACTCTGCAATAAAGAATGCAGAATATAAAAAGCTTAATAAGGAAAAGCTAGTAATTGAATATCTAGCACCAAGTAAAGGGCAAACTTTTTATAGATCTAGAAGGAAATCTGGATTTGGGGGAAGAATGAAATCTACTCACTTATCCATTATCCTTAGAGAAATTTAGGATTTTAAGCAAGTATAGTCTACCTTTGCATCTCTTATTTGATATTTTCCAAATGTAGAAAATTCTATAGTATTATCTCCTGGAAATAAATCTTTTTTGTCAAGGGTTAAGAAATAAATTTTCTTCTTTGCTATATTAGAAAATATTGGCTTACCATTAAGATAAATATTTAAAGGCTCGGAAGAATTTTCCTTAACAAAGAAAATCAATCTTGCCTCGTAAAGGGTTTGATACTTGTTTGGGTAGATATAAAATTTTGCAGAGATTACTCTCTGGTTCTTTTTCTTCCATTTTAAAGAAACATTTGAAATTAAACAATAGTTTGGTTGCCAGAAAATGAAACCAGAAGTATCTGCTTTCATCGATAAAAGATTTCCTTCTTTCTTTAATAAAGTTTTAGAGAGGGTAAGATTGTATTCTCCCTTTACAGGCTTTTCATAATATAAGGTATGGTTATTC
>CAZJBU010000049.1:1380-5329 GCA_964544525.1 uncultured archaeon | reverse complement strand
ATATTAGGTCTATCATATCCTTTACACTTTTTGGATCAGCAGGTTTGGAGATAGTGACTAAATGTGCTAAATGCTTTCTCAAACCAATCTTTGCACCTTCTGGAGTTTCCTCTAGGCATAGCCTTCCCCAATGGGTTGCGTGTAATTCTCTTGCCTCTGCATGCTCCTGAGAAGAAGAAAGAGGAGAAATTACTGTTCTCATCATGGCTATTCTTCTTATGTAATTTGTTCTATCTAGCCTTTGTGCAACTCCTGTTCTTCCTCCAACCCAAGATCCAGTAGCTAAAGCAGAAATTATTCTTTTAGTAATGTAATTAGATTCTATTAGAGCACCAATTGCTGGTATTTTCTTTCTCCTACTTAATCTAACATAGTTGTATCTTATTCTAGGCGCCAAACCCTGTTTTCCAAGTAATAAAGACCTTAACAATATATCTAAGAAATCTCCTGCAAGAGTAATTCTTTTATTTGCTAAATGATCAATGTCATCTTCTCTCTGCATACCTAAGCCAACTTTCATTAGCCTGTTAGCTACATGAGCAAAATAATATGCTTTTCTAATTTGGTCTTTTTCGCTTGTACCCAAATGAGGTAAAAGAAATTGATTAAGTATTTGTTGTAATCTTGCAGAAATTTCCTTTTGGCTATATCCTTTAATGTATTTCTTTTCTAGATATTTCAATGCATCTTTTCTAGATTTTACCTCTTCAAACTCATATATGTTGACTAACACCTCTTCTTGCAATTCCTTACAATCTGCTATTGCTTCCATTATTTCTTGATCTGTTGATAACCCTAGAGCCCTTAAAAGAACAACAAGAGGCACTTGCCTTAAATTAGAAAAAGATAAATAAATTATCCTATCTCTCCTCTCTAGCATATGCCTCTGAATATAACCTTCTCTCTCAGAATTTATCCTTGCCATTTCAATGCCTTTCTTTTCTTCTATAGTAATGACAGGTCTATCATTTGCTACTTCCTCCATTCCGACAATTACTTTCTCTACACCATTTATGATAAAATAGCCTCCGGGATCTGTGGGATCCTCTCCAATTTCAATTTTTTCTTCAGGACTTAAGTTAGAATAGGGATCTATAACAGAATTTATCATAATGGGTAAATCGCATATCTTTACATCTACAGGCTCTTTTTCTACCCCGCCCATTATAGGAGTAACTTCAACCATTAAGGGGCATGTATAATTTAAATTTCTGATTCTAGCCTCCATAGGAGTTATTTCTCTATCAAATCCATCAGCCTCTTTAATGAAAGGTCTGCCAAACTTTACTTTTCCGAATACCAACTTAAATCCCCCATATTTTTGGGATAATTCTACCTCTCCAATCTCATCTATTATTCTTTGTATCCTTCTGAGTACAAAATCGTTGTATGAATTGATGTGGTGGCTTACCAAAAGGCTTAGTGCATTCTTTTCCAATAGCCTGGAATAGAAAGTAGCCCATCTTTTTTTATCTACTTTCATAATAATCTAAACAACTATTCTATAATAAACAACAGGTTTCAAACAGCCTTTTTCCTCTCTTATTATTTCAATGACATCTCCTTTCTTTGCTCCAAGAGCCTTTACCACAGGATCTGTTTCTAAGATTCTAGGAAGTTGTGATGGTTTAATATTATATTTTTTAAATAGTTCTTCCTTTTCTTTTTCATCTAATAATCTATGCCTCGGAACCAAAACATGTTTCAAAACATCAAACTTTTTGCTCTCTACAATAGTAACCACCTCGCTCCAAGAAAAGTAGGGCAAATAATAATTTTAACATTAAAAACTTTAAAAAGATTTGGGCCCGCCGGGAGTTTCTTTATAACATTATAAAACTTTTTTCTAAGGACTGTTCTACTCTATGTTTGATTGCAGGAGGTAGAGGAATATAGGGGGTGCAGGGAAGAACTCCCCGCTTTGAACCCGGGACACCTGGGTTTCTTTGAATCATCGTTACCTCATAGCTTTTAGTTTCCTAAAAGCCCAGCGCTCTACCAAGCTGAGCTACGGGCCCAATAAAGAGAAATATCTACAAATTTTTAATAGTTATTTTGTAAGCTTTATTAGAAAACTCTTGAAATGTACAGTAAACAAATTCCTTTTTCCCTCTGCTCTACACAAACCTTTTCTTACAGCATTGTAAATATCCTCCTCGGAAAGTTCAGCATCTACATAGGTTCTAACTGCACCAAATTCCTCTAAAATATGAGAGTCAGAGCCTGCAACACAAGGTTTTTTAATTGATATTGCAAGATCTCTAGCCTTATTATTAAAAACGTCAAATAAAGCTCTAGCATTTATGCATTCTATAGCATCAGCCTTCTTTGCATATTCCCTTATTTCCTCATAAGATAGATGTCTGCATAAAGAAGAAGATCTTATACTATCAAAAGGATGGGGTATAACCAAAAACAAGTTGTTATCTCTTGCATAATCAATAAGTTCAAAAAAACTTTTGCTTGATAAATTCTCTGAAGTGCCAAAAACTATTAATTCTCCCTTCTCTGTTTTTATCTCTTGACCTATAAGTATTAGGAGATCCTTATAAGGGTTTATTTTCTTCGTATATAAAGCTCCTTTAACCTCATTATGGTCTGTTATTCCCAAAGCTGTATAGCCAAGCTTTCTGGCTTTCCTTATCAATTCTTTCGGATCTATATTTGAATCTTTTGAATACTTTGTATGGATATGAAAATCAATTATTTGCATAAATGAAAAAGACTAAAAAATTTAATTAAGTTCTTTTTGCATTTCTTTTAATTCTTCTATAAGTTCTTTAGATTGGTTGCTTTCTATTTTATCTAATATTGAAATACTATAAGTTATAGAATCTTTTCCCAATCCTCGTATGTATCGATTTGTCTCGTTTAAATGCTTCTGCAATGCAGAAATATCTTCCTTTTCTATATCCTCTAACAAGGAGTTTGTATAGCTCATAGATTTCTCCATAACCTGTGTGCAAAAACTCATAAGGAAAAATAACATTGAAATGCTCACTCCAAGCTCCAAAACAGAAGTTGTTACCATAAATCAGTAATAACTTTTTTATTTATATAGTTTTCGGTGGTGGAAAATATATAATACTCTATCTATATCTTGCTCTTTTCAATATTTTCTCGAACCTTCTTATAATTTTTTCTGCATCTTCTTTATTTTCAAATCCTTCTCTATAACCTTTTAAAAACAATTCCCAATTTTTGGGGAATGTTTTGTGATGTCTGGATTTTAAACAATAATACAAAGTTGCTAAATCGCTTCCTTTCTGCTCGTCATCTCTTGAGAAAAAACCAAGACCGAAATCTATGAAAAATAGATTGTTTTCTTTTAAGAGTATATTAGAAGTTGTTAAGTCTCCATGTACTATATTTGCCCCATGTAATTTAGCAACATTTTTTCCAATATCCTTGCATAGATTAATATTATCGTCTAAAATCTCTGAAACCTTTTTTCCTTCAATGAATTGCATCACTATTCTAAAAGAATTTACTTCAAAAACCAACGGTGTTTTAACACCTATTCTCTTTGCAGTAGATAATAAATTAGCTTCTCTCTTTGTTCTTTCTTTTCTGATTCTCTTGTCCAAAACAGGAAGTCTATATCTCTTCTCAATTCTTTCCTTTATTATTTTATCTCTGTCTCTGTAAACTTTTGCTTCTGCTCCTTGATAAATCAATTCCATATTTAAAATTAACCAAAACTATTTTATGCCCATAATAGGATTTAAAGTAACGGAAATAGAAGCAAAGGTAGGAAAAGGAGAAGAAAGAGGAATAAAGGTAAGTATCGCACCCCCTATTATAAGAGATGTGAAAAAAAGGAAAATAAATGTAGAAGGTTTTGGTGAAGTCTTGTCTTTTGAGTTTGAGTTTTTAGTGAGATATGAGCCAATAGATGGAAGAATATCTATTAAGGGAGAGGTTTTATATGAAGATAAAAATAAGGATA
>CAZJBU010000049.1:0-1370 GCA_964544525.1 uncultured archaeon | reverse complement strand
GATTCTGAAAGAATGGGAAAAGGAGAAAAAGATAGATAACAAGATTTTGATACCTATTTTGAATTTTATATTTAGAAAAAGCATTATAAAAGTTTTAAATTTAGCGGATGATTTGCAATTGCCGCCTCCTTTAAGATTGCCTGAAGTTGTTGAAGGTAAGAGATAAAAGTTATTTGTCTTAACTTAACAGAATATAAATTCTTCTGGGAGTTGCTTTAAATATTCTCTAAACTTTAAAGGCCATTCTTTTGGTTCTAAACCATGTTGAGATAGAAAAGCTACACACCATCTTTCTAAACCTATACCGGAACAACCACTCCACAATTCTCCTTTTTGTGCTTTTATGTTAAAAGCCTTAGTATACTTATCTCCCACAATCGTTAAGTTTTGAATTTCTAACCATTCACTATTTTCTCTATCTCCTCTATAAGGCAAATAAGCTTCAAAATCTATAGTGCCTCTAATTTTTTCTTTTTTATCTTCTATCTGTTGTTTTCCTGATTGTTGCATATAAAAAGGAGTTACCCAAGCCATTCTCCATTCTAACTCTAAAATATCATCAAAAATATGCTTATAGGCAGATATTAGTTTATCTCTTAACTCTAATAACTGCTCCTTTTTACCAATATAAACAATTTCTATTCTATGAAATTCATCTGTTCTTTCAATTCCATGTCTTCCGCCAGACTCATACCTAAATGAAACTTGTGTTCTATCAAATATTTTTATAGGTAAAGAAGCCTCTGCTATCGTTTTTCCTTTAAATGCATAGTATAGAATAGGACATTGAGCATATGTTAATCCTTTTAGTGGTTTAAAATCAATTAATCTTTTAAATTCTTCGTAGTCTATATTTTTTGTTATCTTTATTTTATCAACAAATTTTTCCCATTCTTTAGGATTTCTTGAAATAGGCTCAGCAACATAATATATTTCCATAGGTACTCCTTCTAAATGTCCTGTTTTAATCCAAATATCTTCTCCAGATATTAACATAGATCCTATTACTTCTTTGAAATTTAGAGGAATAAGAATATTATCAAACACTATTTTTTCCATTGTTCTTAAAATTGAAACAAATTGAGGCATATATATCCATTTTCCTTTAGTTGGAGCTCTCAAAATCCATCCTTTTTCTAACATTTCTTGGGAAGGATCCCTACAATATGTAATCTCTCTTTGCTTTGATTTTTCTATTAATTCCCAATATTCAGATTTTCCTTCATAGTATTGTCTATCGACTTTTTCATGAACTAACTTGATCGTTCTTTCAACATTATTATTAAAAATAAATGATTCATCTAATTCTTTATAAAAGATGGTTGCAAGCTTATTTTTGACTTTTAACTCATCTACATACGGTATACATA